>JAYUBA010001059.1:0-4220 GCA_043741075.1 Frigoriglobus sp. | reverse complement strand
CTTGTAGTCGCGGCCCGCACCGGCATCGACCGACGCCAGCGCCGGTTGCACCACCGCCTCCATTTCGTCGAGCCGTTTCACCAGTTCGTCGGGCTTGTACACCTTCTGCATAATCTCGCGGAGCCGGGCGACGTACCGCTTCTTGCCCTCCTTGGTGCGCATCAGTTCGCGGGCCACGCTCCCGCCCCAGTCGGGCAGGATCGGCCAGTTGGTGTCGCCGAACATCTGGTCCATGCCCGACGGGATGAAGGTGATCTTGTTCGTCTTCGGGTCGTGGTAGATGCGGTAGTTGTTGCACTTCGACGGGTACCCGTCCCAGTCGGAGGTTATCATCTCGACCACCACATAGCTGATGAACCGGTCCATGTCGAGCAGCTTCTCCAACTTCTCGAACCGCTTCTTCTCGTCGCCCTCGCGGGTCGCGGCCAGGAGCGCCTTCAGGTCCGCGCGGTCGGCCACGTCGCCCTTGCCGGAGATCAGTTGGAGGTCCTGGTCGATGTCGCGGAGGAACCCGCCGTCGTAGAGGTTGCCGTTACTGGTGCCGAAGTGGAGGCGGAGGAACTGCTTGTCGTAACCCTCCTTGATGTAGTAGAGGCCGCGCTTGCGGCCGTTGAGCGTGAGCGTGGCGTGACTGATGCGCGAGGCCGGCACGCCCGCGGCGCGGAAGATTTCGCCGCAGATCAGTTCCGCGAGGTAGCTGGGGTCTTGCACCGAGTTCGCGAGGTGGAACTTGTCGATCCCGTTGTACCGCTGGTCGTCCACGAACTTGTCCATGTTCAGCGTGAGGCCCGGCTTGTCGTCGAAGTTGCGATAGCTCCCGGCCGCGCCCTTCAAGTGGATGCCCGCGTCCGCGTACTCGGTGTCGCCCTCTTTGAGCAGGCACTTGACGTACTTCCGTGGCTCGCGGTTGATCGAGTCCACGTCCTTCTTGCTCACGGTAATCGTCAGGTCGTGGACCTTCGGCTTGCGGAAGAACGCGTCGCGGTCGGTGATGACCCTGGGGGGCGGGGCGGTGTCGGCGGCGGGCAGTCCGGCGACGGCGACGGTAACCAAACTTAGCGCGAAGAAGACTCGCTTCACGGGGCACTCCGGTGATCGCATGGCGGCAAGCGTGAGGTTGATTGTACCCGCGACGCCGCGCGACCCACAAGCGCGACACTGTAACGGCGTGTGAAGAGACCGAGAAGGAGCGTTCACGGCGAACCCGGAGCGACAGCGACGGGGTGCGACGTTACCCCGTCGCTGACGCTCCGGGTTCGCCGGGATGGCGCTTCCGTATCATGTCTCACGCGGCGCGGCGCGAACCGCTCGCGCCCGCGCCGCGTCACTCCAATCGCGGGGTCCAGGCCAAGGACTTCGCCCACGAGGGTTCACCGATGGCGAAGAAGATCGACGACATGGCGAAGTTCGCCAAGTTCTGCAAGGACATGGGGTTCATCTACCAGTCGTCGGAGATCTACGGCGGGATCAACGGGTTCTGGGACTACGGCCCGCTGGGCGTGGAGCTGAAGCGGAACATCAAGGAGGCGTGGTGGCAGGACATGGTGCGGAACCCGCCGCCCGGCCCGGACGGCCAGGAAATCCGCATGGTCGGGCTGGACTGCGCCATCATCATGAACCCGAAGGTGTGGGTGGCCAGCGGCCACGTCGGCGGCTTTTCCGACCCGATGGTGGACTGCAAGAAATGCAAGAGGCGGTTCCGGGCAGATAAGGTGTACTTCTGCTACGTCGTCAAGTACACCTCGCTGACATCAGCTGCGGCGGTTGCCTTCCTCACTACCGAAGCAAATGACAAAGTGGGGGCCGATGCGAACCTGTGCGAGAAGTTTCCGAAGGTGAAAAAACGAAAACCGAAGTGGCTCCCACCGGCGCCTCTACCGAACGAGTTCACCCTCAGTCCCGAACCAGCTCCACTTACAACGCTCTCCTCCGCACAGTACGTCGATGTGCCGTGCCCTGCGGACGACTGCGATGGCTCGCTCACTGAGCCGCGGGCGTTCAACCTGATGTTCGAGAGCCACGCGGGGCCGATCGCGTCGGACGAGAACAAGGTGTACCTGCGCCCGGAGACGGCACAGGGCATCTTCGTCAACTTCAAGAACGTACTCGACTCCACGCGCCTCAAAATCCCGTTCGGGATCGCGCAGGTGGGCAAGGCGTTCCGCAACGAGATCAACCCGCGCAACTTCATCTTCCGCTCCCGCGAGTTCGAGCAGATGGAGATCGAGTTCTTCTGCCACCCAGACGAGTCGCGGAAGTGGTACGAGTACTGGCGCGAGCTGCGCAAGAACTGGTACAGCACGCTCGGCATCAAGAGCAGCAACCTCGTGCCCCGCGAGCAGGGCCAGGAGGAACTCGCGCACTACTCCGTCGGCACCACCGACATCGAGTACCTGTTCCCGTTCTCGGACGAGCCGCAAGAACTCGAAGGCGTCGCCCATCGTGGCAGCTTCGACCTTACCGCGCACGCGAAGCACAGCGGCAAAGACCTCAGCTACTTCGACGAGGAGGGGTGGAACAACCTGCTCCAGGCGCGGCTCACGCCGTTCAAGGACGACAAGACCCGCACCCCGGAGGAGATCAAACTCCGCGAGGAGCAGAAGAAGCAACTGGAAAAAGACGAGAAGCCGAAGTTCCAGTACGTGCCGCACGTCATCGAGCCGAGCGCCGGCGCGGATCGCTTCACGCTCGCGGTGCTGTGCGAGGCGTACACAGAAGAAGACGTGCCGGACGCGAAGGGGAAGACCGAGAAGCGGATCGTGATGAAGTTCCACCCGCGGCTCGCCCCGGTGAAGGCCGCGATCTTCCCACTCGTCAACCGCGACGGCATGGACGTGGCCGCCCGCGAACTGTACCGCGAGCTGAAGGCGAGTTTCAACGTGGTGTACGATCAAAGCGGGGCGATCGGCCGCCGCTACCGCCGGCAGGATGAGGCCGGCACGCCGTTCTGCATTACCGTGGACGGCGACACGATGAAGGACGGCACGGTCACCATTCGTGACCGCGACACGCTGAAGCAGGAGCGCATCCCGAAGGCCGAAGTGCGGGCGCGGATCGAAGCGCTGCTCCGACCGGGCGGCTAAAGTCGGCTGACTCGGCTCCGCAGGAGGTGATCGACCAGCACCAGCGCGACCATCGCCTCGCCCATCGGCACGAACCGCGGCAGCAGACACGGGTCGTGCCGGCCCTTCACCAGAATCTCCGTCGGCTCGCCCGCGCGCGTGACGGTGCGCTGCGGGCGCGGGATGCTGCTCGTCGGCTTGATCGCGGCCCGGCACACGATCGGCATCCCGCTGGAGATGCCGCCGAGCATCCCGCCGTGCCGGTTCGATTCGGTGCGCACGGGTAGCCGCTCGCGGCTTCGCGGGGGAACAGCAGCAGTGGCGTTGCAGTCGGCCGCGTCCGCGGCGACCGGCGATTCGTGCGATTCCTCTGGCGCGGGCGCGAACGCGTCGTTGTTCGCGCTGCCGCGCATCGTCGCGACGGCGAACCCGGCCCCGTACTCGAAGCCCAGCACCGCCGGCAGCGACAACAGCGCCTTGCCCAGGTCCGCCTTCAGCTTGTCGAAGACCGGTTCGCCCAGCCCCGGCGGGACGCCCACCGCGACCAGTTCGCACACGCCGCCGATCGAGTCGCGGTCCATGCGGACGGCGTCGATGAGCGCGATCATTCTTGCCGCCGCGTCCGGCACCGGGCACCGCACCGGGGTCGCTTCGACCTGCTCCAGCGTCACCGCTGTCGGGTCCGGCACCTCCGCGATCACGTCGCCGACCTGCTTCACGTAGCCGAGGACGCGAATTCCTTCGCGCGCGAGCAGCTTCTTCGCCACCGCGCCGGCCGCGACGCGACACACCGTTTCGCGCGCGCTGCTGCGCCCGCCGCCGCGGTAGTCGCGGAACCCGTACTTCGCGTCGAACGTGTAGTCCGCGTGGCCGGGCCGGTACTTGTCCTTGATGTCGCCGTAGTCGCCGCTCCGCTGATCCCCGTTGCGGAACAGCAGCCCGATGGGCGTGCCGTCCGTCTTCCCCTCGAACACGCCGGACCAGATTTCCGGCGCGTCCGTCTCGTCGCGCTGGGTGGTCAGCTTGCTCTGACCGGGCCGGCGCCGGGCAAGGTCCGGGAGCAGATCGTCCACGGAAAGCTCCAGCCCGGCCGGGCAGCCGTCGATGATGCACAGGTAACCCGGCCCGTGGCTGACGCCGGCCGTGGTGACGCGGAAC
>JAYUBA010001058.1:0-4223 GCA_043741075.1 Frigoriglobus sp. | reverse complement strand
CTCCGACCTGCCGGAACCGCGCCTCTCGCCGGACGACGCCGCCTGGGCCGCGGCATTCGTACCCACAACGGCCTGACCCCGCCCCACCGCAACCGGAGTTCACCCGTGCCCGCCACCGCGACGCAGACGCTCGCCGCCCGGTACACCGCGACGTTTGCCGGATCGAAGCAGCGGTTCGAGACGGCGAAGGGCGTCTTCCCCACCGGCGTCACCCACGACGCCCGCATGATGGACCCGTTCCCGGTGTACGTCACGCACGCCAAGGGCGCGCACAAGTGGGACGTGGACGGCCACCAACTCACCGACTACTTCGTCGGCCACGGCTCGCACCTGCTCGGCCACTGCCCGGACGACGTGGTAAAGGCCGTGCAGGAGCAGATGGCGCGCGGCACGCACCACGGCGCGTGCCACGACGCCGAGATCGAGTGGGGGCAACTCGTCCGCAAGCTGATCCCGTCGGCGGAGCGGGTGCGGTTCACCGGGAGCGGCACCGAGGCCACGCTCATGGCGCTGCGGCTGGCGCGGCTGTACACCGGGCGGCCGAAGTTCCTCCGCTTCCAGGGCCACTTCCACGGCTGGCACGACTACGTCACCGCGGGGGCCGACTACCCGTACGACGCGCCCGGCGCGCCCGGCGTGCCGGACGACGTGTCCCGCCACGGCGTCACGATCCCGCCCAACGACCTGACCCGCGTGGAAGAGGCGCTGAAGGCCGACCCGGAGATCGGCGCGGTGATCCTCGAACCGACCGGCGGTCACTGGGGCGCGGTCCCGGTTCGCGGGCCGTTCCTGAAAGGCTTGCGCGAGGTCTGCACGCGGCACAACCGGCTTCTGATCTTCGACGAAGTGATTACCGGCTTCCGCGTCTCGCCGGGCGGGGCGCAGGCGTTCTACGGCATCACCCCGGACGTGACGACGCTCGCGAAGATTCTCGCCGGCGGGTTGCCGGGCGGGTGCGTCGCGGGGCGCGCGGACATCCTCGCGTTCATCGAACCGCGGCCGGGCAAGCCGAAGATGAAGCACCCCGGCACATACAACGCGAACCCGCTCTCGGCCGCCGCCGGCATCGCCGCACTGACGCGCGTCGCAACCGGCGAGCCGTGCGACCGGGCGAACGCCGCGGCCCGCCGGCTCCGCAACAAGTTGAACGAACTGTTCGAGGCGCGCGAGTGGCCGTGGGTCGCGTACGGCGACTTCAGCATGGTCCGCGTGGTGCCGGGCTACCGCGGCGAGCGGCCGGGTACGACCGCCGGCGACCACAACTGCCTCGTGCCGTTCGATGGCGACGTGAACAGGCTGGACGGCCCGAAGAACATGAAGACGTACCACGCGATGCGTCAGGCGATGCTGCTGAACGGCGTCGATTGGTGGGGCTTCGCCGGGATGACGAGTTGCGCCCACACGGACGCGGTGATCGACCACACGCTGACCGCGTTCGCGGCGAGCGTTGAGATGTTGGGCGCAGAGGGGTTGGGTTAGAATGAAGCGGACCCGCGGGGAGAAACAATGACGCAGGCAGAGATCGAAGAACGGTTGATCGCGCTGGAAGCCGAACTCCGGCTGCTCAAGGCGCAAAAGGTCACGCGCCCGAACAAGGCCGACCCGAAGTGGGTGTTGGCCCACGCGGGCCGGTTCGCCGATGATCCGGGCTTTGATGAAGTCGTCCGGCTCGGTCGCGAGTACCGCGAATCGCTCCGCCCGAAACCGAAGAGAAAGCCGACTACCCGGAAGCCGAAAGCCCCGGTGAAGAATGGTCGTGCTTGATACCGACATGCTCAGCCTGCTCCAGCGGCGGCAGGTCGACCGCTACGCGCGCCTGGCGGCACGAATCGCTTCCAGCAATGAGGAGGTTTACGTCACGATCGTTTCGTTCGAGGAGCAGACGCGCGGGTGGATGGCGTCGTGCGCGGGCGCCCGTACGCCGGAGCAATACGCGACCGCGACCCGACGACTCAACGAGATACGGCTCGATTTTGAAGATCGCGCCGTGTTGCTCTTCGACGACCGCGCGGCGGCCGAGTTCACGCGACTGAAGCAACTCAAGGTTCGCATCGGCACGATGGACCTGCGCATCGCCTCCATCGTGCTGGCGAACGCCGCGACCCTCATCAGCCGGAACCTGCGCGACTTCCAGAAGGTTCCCGGTTTGCAGGTCGAAGACTGGACGGTGTAACAGCACCTCACGCGAGGATGTCCTTCACGACCGTGCCGACCGCGTCCGTCAGGCGGAAGCCGCGGCCCAGTTCTCGGTGCGCAGACCGGGAACGGCGCTGAAAGGCCCGCCGTTTCATTTGAAGAGGTTGTCTATCTCCTGACACCACCTGCCCCAGTTCGCAAGTTGCCACGCCTTGTCTTCGGCTCTCATCCTCTTCCACGCCTCCCACTCCTCGTCCGTGAGCAGCGGTACCGGCTGATCGGGATCGGCAGGCAGCAGCGGCGTTCCATCGGCCGCGAGCGGCCAGTGTTCCTCGATAATCCTGACCGCGTTTTCCGGGTTCAACTCAACAGCAGGCATCTCAACCATCACTTCCTCCTCCTGTTCCGTGCGTCACGCGAGGATGTCCTTCACCACGGTGCCGGCCACGTCCGTCAGGCGGAAGTCGCGGCCGTTGTAGCGGTACGTCAGCTTCTTGTGGTCCAGGCCCATCAGGTGCAACACGGTCGCGTGGAAGTCGTTGATGCTCACGCGGTTCTCCACCGCCTTGAAGCCGATCTCGTCGCTCGCGCCGTAACTGACGCCGCCCTTCACCCCGCCGCCGGCCAGCCAGTAGGTGATCGCGTGCGGGTTGTGGTCGCGGCCCGCGTTCCCCTTCTGCACGATCGGCAACCGCCCGAACTCGCCGCCCCAGATGACGAGCGTGCTGTCGAGCAATCCCTTTCGTTGAAGGTCTTCGAGCAGCGCCGCGATCGGTTGGTCGGTTTCCGCCGCGAACCCGCCGTGGTTCTTGGCGATGTTGTTGTGCCCGTCCCAACTCAGGTCGTTGTCCATGCCGCCGCTGTAAATCTGCACGAAGCGGACGCCGCGTTCCACCAGCCGCCGCGCGGTGAGGCACTGCTTCGCGAAGTGCGTCGCCTTCGGGTTGTCGAGGCCGTAGAGCTTGTGCGTCGCGGCCGTCTCCTTCGAGAGGTCGAGCGCGTCCGGGGCGGCCATCTGCATCCGGTAGGCGAGTTCGTAGCTCTCCACGCGCGCGGTCCAGTCGGCCTCGCCGGGGTGGGCCTCCGCCCCCTTCTTGTTCAGCTTCGCGAGCAGGTCGAGCTGGCCCCGCTGCCGCTCCTCGGTGATGTCCTTCAGCCGCGTGAGGTTGTCGATCGGGTCGCCCTGCGGCTTGAACGCGGTGCCCTGGTAGACGGTCGGCAGGAACCCGGCGCCCCAGTTGAGCGAGTGCCCCTTCGGGATGCCGCGGCCGAGCGTGTCGTACATCACGCAGAACGCCGGGAGGCTGCGGCTCTCGCTGCCCATGCCGTAGGTGACCCACGAGCCGACGCACGGGAACCCCATCCGGCTCATCCCGGTGTTCATGCGGAACAGGGCCGGCGAGTGGTTGTTGGAGTCGCTCCACAGGGAGTGGATGAAGGCCATCTTGTCCACGTGCTTGGCCATGTGCGGGAACAGGTCGGAGACCATCTTCCCGCACTGCCCGTACTTGGCGAACTTGAACGGCGACTTCATCAGCGGCCCGACCTGCGCGTTGAAGAACCCGGTGTTCGGGTCGAAGCCTTTCAGCTCCTGGCCGTCGCGCTTCTCGAGTTCCGGCTTGTAGTCCCAGGTATCGACGTGCGACGGCCCGCCGTTCATGAACAGCCAGATGACGGACTTGGCCTTGCCGCCGAAGTGCGGCTTCTTGGCCGCGAGCGGGTCGTCGGTCGGCTTCTCGTCGGCGCGGAGCAGGTCGGCGAGGGCGAGCATGCCGAACCCGCCGCCGGCGCGGGCGAGGAACTCGCGGCGGGAGCGGTACGCGGCGTCCGGCGACGCGAACAAACGGGGAAGGTTCAGCATCTGCGAAGGCTCCAAGAATTCACCACAAAGCCACAAAGATCAACACAAAGGAACACCAAGAAAACAGAGTTCAAGTTTTCAACTTTGTGTCCCTTTGTGCTCGCTTCGTGCCTTTGTGGTGAGATGTCTTAACAGTACAGCGCGGGTTCAAATGACGCATTTATGCCGCTGTTTCTTGTGGGACTTGGCGGCCTGAGTGTTGCGCCTCTGGTGGTACCGGAGCACG
>JAYUBA010001057.1:0-4228 GCA_043741075.1 Frigoriglobus sp. | reverse complement strand
CCCAGGGTTGCGCTCGCGAGGCGCTCGCTCCACCCTGGGCTACCATCGGTCGCCGCTCCGCGGCTACAACCGGCTCTCTTCTCTTCCTCTGTCCTAAGGGGCGGGCTGGGTGTCGCTCGCCTGACGCAGGCCGTTCGGGTCGCGGGGCAGGTCGAGTTCCGCCAGGAACCCCTGCGCCGGGCCGTAGTTCGGGTCGGCCTTCACCGCGAGTTGCAACTGCACCTTGCACGCCCCGGCCTGGCCCATCTGGTCGAGCATCCCGGCCAGGTTGTGCCGCGCCTGCGCCTCCGGCATGATCTGGCACAGCGCGGCGAACGCCTCGTCCCACTTGCCCCCGCAGGCCAGGCAGAACCCCAGCGTCTTCTTCACCGAGCGGTTCTCCGGGTCGATCTTCAGCGCGTACTCGCACCACGCCGCCGCCCCGGCCCAGTCCTTCCACCGGGCGTGCGCCGTCGCCACCTCGTGGGCGACCTCGGCGTCCTTCGGGTATTGCGTCAGATACCGCTTGTACATCTCCACCGCCTTGTCGCGGTCGCCGATGCGGGCGTAGAACTGCGCCATGCCGCGGAGCGCCGCCTTGTTCTTCGGATCCTGTTGGAGCGCCTTCTGATAGCCGGCGCGTGCCAGGTCGAGCAAGCCCTCCTTGCTGCCGGGGGCCGTCTTCTCGTCGAACGCGGCGTCCAGGCGCACGTCCGAGATGGCGACGATCGCCTCCGCCGACGCCGGCTTCTTGGACGCCTCGGTCGCCAGCTCGACGGGCACCGACGGGCCGGCGTTCGAGTTGCCGCCCCAGAACGACTTGGACTTGCCGCCGCCCGTCGGCATGTTGACCATTTGCGCGGCGGTGGAGTCCGGCATCGGGCCGATCAGGTTGTTAAACTGCTTCGCGTTCCGGTTGCACCCGAGGGCCGCGGCCAACAGGCAGCCGAGCGCGCAACACCGGCGAATCGTTCGGCCGTCCATGACCCACCACATTTCGTTGTTGGCGTTACGTGCTCTGGCTTCGTCGCGCCTCGTATCGCGTCGTCGCCAGAGGTGACGGTCCGGGTGGCGACCCCTCCGGGGTCACCGCTAACCGGACGCTCAAAACTTAACTCACGTGAACTCGGCGATGAAACTGGCCGACGCCTCGACCATCAGGTCGCGCGTAAGATGCACGGGCTGCCGTCTGTATCGGCAGATGGACTGGACCGTTTCCAGCAAATCCCGACAGTCGGACGCCCGCGGCGTGCGGCCCTTGGTGTAGTACCGCTCGTACAGGTAGTCCACCGCCCCCCCGTCGAAGTTCATCCCCAGCCGCTTGCAGTTGCTCGCGAAGATGCGCTCGTACACGTCCCGCAGCGGCGCGTCGATCCGCACCTTGTGCCGGATGCGGCGCAGGAACGCGTCGTCCACCAGCGCCTTCGGGTCCAGGTTCGTGCTGAAGATGATGAGCTGCTCGAACGGCACCTGGAACTTCTTCCCGCTCGCCACCGTGAGGAAGTCGTGCCGGTCTTCCAGCGGCAGAATCCACCGGTTCAGCAGGTCCTTGGGGCTGACCAGTTGGCGGCCGAAGTCGTCGATCAGGAACACCCCGCCGTTGGCCTTGAAGTGGATCGGCGCCTGGTAGAACTTGGCCTCGACGTTGTACTTCAGGTCGAGCATGGCGAGGTTCAACTCGCCGCCGGTCACGATCACCGGGCGGCGGATGCGCACCCACCGCTGGTCCACCGCGCCGGTCGAGAGCAGCTTGCGGACGGCCGCGTCGGCGTCGTCGGCGTACTCGTCGGCGGTGTCGTCGATGACGTGCAGCGACGGGTCGAACACGGTGATGATGTTGCCGTCGGCGACGAACGCGTAGGGGATGTAGATGGACCCGCCGGCGGTGTTCATGAAGTCGCCGATGGCCCGCGCCATGGCCGTCTTCCCGTTGCCCGGCGGGCCGTAGATGAACACCGACCGGCCGCTGATGATGGCCGGGCCGATGTTGTTGAACATGTCCTCCTTCAGCACCAGGTGGCCGAACGGCGCCTTGAGCGCCTCCGGGTAGCACTGGAGGCCGGTCACCGTCTGCCGGTAGCACTGCTCGACGTAGTCCTCCAGGGGCACCGGGGCCGGGCCGACGTACGCGCACTGCTCGGTCGCCGACTTGGCCCGCGCGCGGCCCAGGTCGGTCAGGCTGAACCGGTAGCTCACGTCGCCGACCAGGTCGCCGCCGTCCACCTGGATCAGCTTCTCGTCCTTGAGGAACTTGAGCGGCTCGCGGATCACCTTGAACGGCAGGCACAGGTACTGGCCGATGTCGCGGCCGACCATGACCCCGCGCGCGTAGATGGTGCGGAGCAGCAGGTCGCAGACGAACCCGGACAGCAGCCCGGACTCCTTGAGCGACTCCGGCGCCAGGGGCGCCTCGGGCGCCGGGTTCCCGTCCCAGTCCGCGACCGCGACGTGCCGACTCAGTGACATGGCTTCTCCAGAAAGGATGAATGCTCAATGATGAATGATGAATTGCAGAGGAAATGCGAGCGCGGGCGGAGCGCTCGGCATTTATCGTTCATCATTTAGAATTTATCGTTGCGTCACTTCTGCCACTTCCCGCGGGTGATGATGAACAGGCAGAGCGCGCCGACGACGAGCGCCAGCATCACGATCCCGTTCTGCTTCTGGAACACGTCGGTCCAGTGGTCGAGGAACCCTTCCCAGTAGCCCGCGACGAGGGCGGGGCCGGCCCCCGCCGCCGCGACCGGGCCGGCCGTGGTCAGCACGGCGAGTGCGGCGAACAGGGCGGGCGCGGTGGTGCGGAGCGTCATGGTGCGGTCCCGGTGCGGTGGGCGCTGAAGCGTAGGACACGAAATCGGGGCCGGACGGCTGACATCAGCCGACCGGCCCCGTGCGGAAGAGACCTAACCCCCAACCCCCTTCCCTAAGAAGGAAGGGGGAGCAAGAACCGACTGATCTTGGCCCCTCTCCCTTGGAGAGGGGCTCTCGCTTACGGGCGGGTGCCGCCCGATCCGGTCCCGGCACCCGTCCCGCCGCCACCGGTCCCGCCGGTCGTCGGTGCGGCCGTCAGGTTGCTGGAACCGCCGGTGCCCAGCACCCCCGTGCCGCTGCCGCTCACCGCGCCGCGGTAGCCCTGGAACGAGCCGCGGTAGGCGTTCGCCGCCATCTCGGCGTTGATGCCCGGCGTCGGCGCGTCGTGGACGTACACCTCGTAGGCGACCGCGCCGCCGATCGCCGGCTGCGTGCCCATGTACTTCTGAATGGCCACGGCCCGCTTCACGTCCAGGTCCGTGCGCAGGTCGGCGATCTTGCCGGCGTTGTCCGCGGTCAGCGAGAGGTCGCGGGACGCCTGGATGTACAGCTTGGGGTCCGGCGACGGGCGGGTGCGGGCGATGGAGTCGAGCTTCTCCATGCCGGCCGACGTGAGCTTGTCGGTGCCGGCCTCGAAGTAGTAGTTCCAGACGGTCTGGTTCAGGGCGTGGCCGTTGTGGACCTGCTGGGCGAACGGGGCGATCACGGCCTGCCGGGCGGCGTGGTTGTACCGCTCCGGGTAGCACGGGTCGGCCGCGTTGCGCCAGTGGTCCCCGATCGGGCCGTGGCCCTCGCCGCGGGCGCCGCCGCCGGTGCCCACGCACCCGATCGACCCCAGCCCGCTCGTCAGAATGGCCGCCGCAGCGGCCGCGCGCATCATCCGGTTCATCAGCACTCCTCCTTGAGACCGGTTCGGGGCGTCCTGCCCGTACGTCCGGGGATATCGTGGGCAGTGAAGAGTGGGCAGTGGGCGGTAGGC
This sequence comes from Frigoriglobus sp., assembly GCA_043741075.1. Classification (GTDB taxonomy): domain Bacteria; phylum Planctomycetota; class Planctomycetia; order Gemmatales; family Gemmataceae; genus Gemmata. The sequence goes on along the minus strand of JAYUBA010001057.1, from coordinate 459 downwards.
CGAATGTCGTCTTCTCTGCCCACTGCCCACTTTCAATCAGCCTTTCAACAGGTTCTTCTGAATCTGGATGGCCGCGGGGCCGACCAGCACGACGAAGATCGCCGGGAAGATGAACAGCACCAGCGGGAAGATCAGCTGCACGGCCGTCTTCGCCGCCTTCTCCTCGGCCAGTTGCCGCCGCCGCACCCGCATCGAGTCGGACTGCACGCGCAGCGCCTGGGCGATACTCGACCCGAACCGGTCGGCCTGGATCAGGATCGCGACCAGGCTGCGCACGTCGTCCACGCCCGTCCGGATGCCCAGGTCGTGCAGCACCTCGCGGCGCGGCCGGCCCATCTGGAGCTGGAGGTTCGCCAGCGCGAACTCCTCGCAGATGATCTTGGCGTGCCCCTTCATCTCCTCGGTCACCTTCCGCAGCGCGGCGTCCAGGCCCAGCCCGGACTCGACGCACACGACCAA
>JAYUBA010001056.1:0-4229 GCA_043741075.1 Frigoriglobus sp. | reverse complement strand
TGGTGAGCGGACGCGTTTGATGCCGTGCGGGGCCGGGGGAATGGGTTGGAGCGGGGGTCGCGGTTGCGTCGATAAAGTGGGCGACGCTCCCATGCACCTACCGAGACGGCTCATGCGGTCGCTCCCCGCACGCGGACTGGTTCTGCTGACCGTCGTGCTCGCGTGCGGGTGCGCGCTGACGGCGAAGAAGCCGCCCACCCCGGCCGCCCAACTTACCGGCGCGGACCTGGCGCAACTCCCCAAGCCGGCGGACGAGCGGTTCTTCCTCCTCCTGTTCGGCTCGCACGACGCCCTGCGCCGGCCGGAGAACACCCACACCTGGGCCACACTCGTCCGCGTACGTGCCTCCGACGCCGGTCCGGCCGGCGGCGGCGGCGGCACGCCCGGGTGCGTGGACCCAGCCCTCGACGTCCACACGATCAGTTGGCTGCCGACCGCGGGCAAGATCGACCCGCGGAACGACACCGTCGAGCCGGGCCGGAACTACGAGCTGCACGAAACCTTGCGGTTCGTCTACGACAGCAAGCAGTCGGTCGCCGTGTGGGGGCCGTACGAGGTGTGGCACGGGTTCGCCCACCGGTTCCTGGTGCAGAAGCAGTTCCTCGACTCGGGCGCGGTGGGCTACCAGGCCGTGGACTCGCGCGGCGAGGCGGCCCGGCTGGGCAACGGGTGCGACTGCATCCACGCGGTGACGGACATGGACCCGATCTACCCGCGGGGGCGCTACCCGCTGGCGTTCTACGGCAAGCCGGCCACCGCCAACCTCGTCCGCCGGTTCATGCGCTCGCCGATCTGGATCGACCCGCCGGCCACGCACGACGGGCTGCTGCCGCGGCTGGGCCTGGACGCGTACCCGCTCGAAAAGCGTAAGTACGTCGGTCGCTCAGAGGAGCACGACCCGAACAGCGCGGCCGACCTGGACGCGCGGACGCCGCCGCTGCGCCCGGCCGCGCCGCCGGAACCCAAGGAGCCGACGCCGAAGACGGCCCCCGGCATCGAGAGCAAGAAGCCGGTCGAGCCGCTGCCGAAGCCGTAGCGCGAACCCGGCGGCACGATCCCGTGTCCACTTCCCGCCCCGCGGTCGCCTTGGTGCGCCGCGGGGCGGTCCCGTTTCCGCCCGGAAGGAGGTGCCCCGTGCGTGCCCTTGCGCTCACTTCTCATGTGGCGTTCGACACACTTCCTTCATTCCGAGGCGATTCCGATGAGCCGGAGGCGACCGAAGGCGGATGAGTTCAAGCACCTCGCGGGCGACACCAGCCCGGAGGACGGCGGCGACCCGAAGGCGGACCACGCGAAGCCGTGGGACGCGCCCAAGCAGGCCAGCCGCAAAGCGCAACAACTGTGTCGGCAGGTGATGGACGCGCTGCACCGCGCGTTCGCGGCGTGCGGCGACCCGGCGGTGCAGGCCGCGGCGGTGCTGGCGGTGGAACCGGCCCCGCACACCGGCCGGCTGCGGGTGCGGGTCGCCGCGCCGGCCGACGTGGGCCGCGAGGCGGTCGCGGAGGCGGTCCACCGCGCGGCCGGGCACCTGCGGGCCGAGGTGGCGTCGGCGATCAACCGCCGCCACACACCGGAACTGGTGTTCGAGGTGATCCCGACGTGACGTTTGGTACTCGCGAAGCCGCCAGCGGCTCGCCGCTGGCGGCTTCGCGGGCGCTCGTCGAGCGCCTTTAGGAGCCGCGTGTACGTCTTCCAGTCCACGCCCAAAAGGCGCACCGCGCGGCCGGGCTTGCGGCGGCGCGGCGGCGGCGTGACCGGTGCCACCGGCGGGGTCGTCGCGGTCGTAGACATGGGAACCTCCTACGCGGGCGAGACGCTTCATTGTAAGCGGCCGGGCGCGTCGTTCACTTCCCCTGATTCCAGTAGATTTTCACGTTCCCCGTCTGTCTGCCAACGGCGATGATGTCGATCTTGCCGTCGCCGTCGAGGTCGGCCGCGGTCAGGTCTTCCACCGCGACGCCGCCGTCGTCGAGGACGTGCCGCTCCCACTTCGCGCCTTTACCGTCGGTGCATTTGTAGACGCGGCCGCCGCGGCGCTCCTTGAACGTGTCGCCCACCTTCGGGTTCGGGTCGTCGCGCACGCCGATGATGAGTTCGTCGGTGCCGTCGCCGTCGAGGTCCGCGAACCACACCGCGTGGCCCCACCGCAGTTGCTCGTCGATGACGTGCCGCTCCCACAGCTTCTCGCCTGCCTTCGGCGGCGTGTAAGTAACGACTTGGTTGCCGTGCCACGGCTCGATGGTTGCGATCACCTCGGCTCTTTCCCCGACTCGGCCGATCTTGATCTCACTTGCGCCACGGTTGCCCTTCAGATTGGCTTGATTGCCGGCGCCGATCTTCGTCGTCGTCCACTTGTCCTTCCCGCTCGCGATGAGGTGAACGCCGTCATAACTGGTCACCAGGATGTTCGAGGAGATCGGCCCCCCGCGGCCCTCGGTCGAGTAGATGAAGTCGGCCGGACAGAAGTTGTGGCAGACGTTCAGCTCCTCCGACAGCACCTCTGTCTTCCAGTTCTCCTTCTTCTCCGGGTCTTTCGCGGGCACCTTCAGCGCGACCACGCGCACCGGCTTACCGTCGGTCCAAAGGCCCTTCGCGGTCGCGCCGCGGCCCATCAGCGGAACCATCACGATTTGCGGCTTGCCGGTGCCGTCGATGTCGAACACGCGGACGCGGTGGACCGTCGGCTCGTCGCACGGCAGCTCGTACACGGTCCACTCGTCGGTCACGTTCTTGCCGCGCTTCAACCAGACGAGCTGCGCCGGGTTCGTCGTGTCGAACGGCTTCCACGCGGCCCCGACCACGAGTTCCGGCAGGCCGTCGCCGTCGATGTCGATGGCCGCGATGCAGACGTTGTCCGGCCGCGTTTTGCCGTCGAGGATGGTGTACTTCTTCCACTCGCCGTTTTGCTTGCCGGGGTTCTTGTACCACACCACCTTGTGCTGATCGACCACCACGATGTCCGGCTTCTTGTCGCCGTCGATGTCCACGACGATGACCGCGTAGCCGATCTTCAGGCCGGTGTCGATCTCCTGCGCCTTGAACGTGGGGAAGTCCGCGGCGACCGCGGGAAGGGCGAAGAGGGCCGCGAGCGCGGCGAAGAGGTATCGCATGGGAATCTCCGGAAGGTTGCGAGCGAGTCGCCCAGCTTACCATACCGGCACGCGTTTTCACGCCCCCTCGATCGCGGAGGCGCAAGGGCGGGATCGGAGCTTGCACCGCGACAGTCGGGTTCGGACAATGACACTCCGCCCGTGCGCACCGAGGAAGGAGCGCTGATGTCGATACCCGCGTCTCACCGGCCGGCCCGCGAGTGGCTGTGGCTCGTCGTCGCGCTCGTCGTGGTCGCGGCGGTGGCGGCCCCGTTCTGGGAGGTGTTCGCCGGTCCCAAAGCCAAGGAAGAGTGGGCGAAGTGGGACGAGGATCGGGTTAAGCGGTTGTTGCTCGGCCCCGAACAAGTCCTGTGCTACGTTTGTGCCGTGTGGGCGGCCCTGATCTTGCAGAGCCGGTACCGCGAGGTGATCCGGCAGCGGCGGGCGTTCGGCCTCGACCTGCTGCCCACAGACGAGGGCGCACGCATCCTCCCGGAGGACGCGCGCCCGCTCGCCCGCAAGGTGGAGCAGGTGACCGCGGGGCAGCCGTTCATCCTCGCGAACATGATCCGGCTGGGGCTGGGGAAGTTCGCCATCAGCAAGTCGGCGCCGGACGTGGCCGAGGTGGTCCGCACCCAGGCGGATGTGGAGTTGTCGCGGTTGGTCACCGGCATGTCCACGGTCAACTACCTGGCGTGGGCGGTGCCGGCGATCGGGTTCGTCGGCACCGTCCGCGGACTGGGCGGCGCGTTCGGGGCGAACTCGCCGAACATCCAAATATTCACCGAGCAGGCGAAGGACCAGTTGAAGATCGCGTTCGACTGCACGCTCGTCGCGCTCCTGTTAAGCTTGGTCGTGATGTACTTCATCCACGCGGTGCAGCGGGCGGAAGAGACGCTGGTCACGGACGCGCAGCAGTACTGCCAGGAGCACCTGCTGCTTCGGCTGTACGATCCCGCCCACGAGGCGGGAGGGTGAGTCGGGATGAACGACGACCATTCGTTTTGACCTCCCCCTTTGAGGGGGAGGTCGGAACGCGCTTCGCGTTCCGGGTGGTGGGTAGAGCGTCGGAGGCCGAGGAGTCCGTACCCCCCACCCGGCGGCGAAGCGCCGCCGACCTCCCCCTCAAGGGGGGAGGTC
>JAYUBA010001055.1:0-13330 GCA_043741075.1 Frigoriglobus sp. | reverse complement strand
TCTCGGGCCACCGGCACCCTCACGGGTGCCGCTCGCCTGAAAACACCGGCAATGCCAAAATCGACAGGGGCACCCGCGTCCGGAGCCGGGCTTGACCCGTCGCGGCCCCTTCCGCTACACTACCACCACATTCGTCTTCACGGATCAGGTCTCGATTCGACGCTCGACGCGGCCCTGCCACCGCCGCACGGTTCCCCCCACAGGTTCCCTACCCGATGTCGGACCCGGCTTCCGCGGGCAGCTTGTATTTGCTCGATGCCCACGGAATGATCTTCCAGATGTACTTCGGCGTCGGGCCAATGACGGCCCCCGACGGCCGGCCGACGAACGCCGTGTTCGGCGTCACGCGGGCGCTGATGAACCTGTACGACCGCGGTGCCGACTACCTCATCGCCGCCCTCGACCACAAAGAGCCGACGTTCCGCGAGAAGATCGACCCGACGTACAAGGCCCACCGCGAGCCGCCGCCGTCGGACCTGCTGCTTCAAGAGCCGCTCATTCGGCAGGTGATGGATGCGATGCGGATTCCGAACCTCGTCCTGCCGGGGTTTGAGGCCGACGACCTAATGGCGACGGTTTCGAGCGAAGCCGCGGCCCGCGGGCTGGACGTGTTCCTCTGCACGTCCGACAAGGACTGCCGCCAGCTCGTCACGAACAAGGTGAAGATGCTGAACCTGCGCAAGGACGGCGAAATCCTCGACGCGGCGGCCATCGAAGCCGACTGGGGCGTGCGGCCGGACCAGGTGATCGACTTCCAGGCGCTCGTCGGCGACTCGGTGGACGGCATCAAAGGTGTGCCGGGCGTCGGGCCGAAGACCGCGGCGAAGTGGCTCCAGCAGTTCGGCACGCTGGACAACCTGATCGCGCACGCGGCGGAGGTGCCCGGCGGGCCGAAGACGCGCCAGGCGCTCGTGGACGCGATCGCCGACGGCAACCTCGCGAAGAGCAAGCAACTCGTCACGCTCGACACGCGCGTGCCCATCCCGTTCGACTGGGAGGGCTGGCGGCGCCGCGACTGGGACGGCCAACGGTTGCTGGAACTGTTCCACGAGTTCGGGTTCCGCGGGTTCAGCGAGCGCGTCCGCAAGACGCTCGCCGGCAGCGGCGCGAAGAAGAACGCGGCGCTTCTCGCCGAGTCCGGGGCGAGCGGGGGGCAGCCCCCTGATGCCGCGCAAATCGAGGAATCGCGACACGACAAGCAAGAGGCCGACGCCCCCCGCTCGCCCCGGAAGAAGAAGAAGGCTACGGCGAGCCTGTTCGACGACCTGATGGAGGAACCCGGTGCGATGGCGGCGCTCGCGCCGATCCCCGCGCCCGTGCAAGTCCCTCCAATCTCCACCGACGGCTGGAGTTACGACCGCTACGAGACCATCGACACCGACGCGAAGTTTACCGACTTCCTCGCGCACCTGAAGGAGCAGAAGGCGTTCGTCTTCGACCTCGAAACCACCGGGCTGAACCCGGTCGCGGACCCGATCGTCGGGTACTCGTTCTGCTGGGAACCGAAGGTCGCGTACTACCTGCCCGTGCGCGCCCCCGACGAGGACGCCAAACTCGACCCGGACGCAACGCTCGCCGCGCTCAAGCCGCTGTTCGAGAACCCGAACGTCGAGAAGCGGAACCACAACATCAAGTTCGACCAGATCGTGCTGGCCGCGGCGGGAGTGGGCCTGGAAGGCGTCGCGGGCGATTCGATGCTCGCCCACTACCTGCTCGACCCCGGCGCGCGGGCGCACGGCCTCGACGACCTCACGCTCCGCGAACTCGGCCACAAGAACATCGCCATCAGCGAGCTGATCGGGAAGGGCAAGAAGCAGATCACGATGAATCAGGTGCGGGTCGCACGCGTCAAGGATTACGCGTGCGAGGACGCCGACGCGGCGCTGCAACTGGCCGCGCTCTACGAACCGCAGTTGGAGGCGCGCGGCTTCCGCACGCTGTACGACGAAGTGGAGGTGCCGCTCATCGGCGTGCTGGCCGAGATGGAGCGCACCGGCATCCGCGTGGACGTGCCGTTCCTGGTGAAACTGGGCGGCGAGATGGCGGTCGAACTCGCGAGCATCGAGGCGGGCGTGTACGAACTCGCCGGCCGCGCGTTCAACATCGGTTCGTTGAAAGAGCTTCAGAAGATCCTCTTCACCGAGATGAACCTGCCGGTGCAGAAGCGAACCGGCATCAAGAACGAGCCATCGACGGACCAGGAGTCCCTCGACCGGCTCGCGGCGCTCGGGCACGCGCTCCCGAAGAAGCTGATCGAGTACCGCAAGCTCATCAAGTTGAAGAACACATACGTTGACGTGCTGCCGGCGCTCGCGGACAAGGACGGCCGCGTTCACACGTCCTTCAACCAGGCCGCGGTCGAAACCGGTCGGCTGAGTTCGAGCGACCCGAACTTGCAGAACGTCCCGAACCGGACGGAGCAGGGGGCGCAACTCCGCAAGGCGTTCATCCCGCGGGACGGCTGGACGCTCGTGACCGCCGACTACTCGCAGATCGAGTTGCGGCTGCTCGCGCAGTTTTCCGGCGACGAGACGCTGAAGGCCGCGTTCGCCGAGGACCGCGACGTTCACACCGCGGTCGCGGCGCAAATCTTCAGCGTGCCGGAAGCGGCCGTGACGAAGGCGCAGCGCGGGGTGGCGAAAACGGTCAACTTCGGCGTCATCTACGGCATGAGCGCGATGGGCCTGTCGGTGCGGCTGGCGATCCCGCGGAAGGAGGCGGAGGAGTTCATCGACGCCTACTTCGCCCGCTATCCGAAGGTGCTGGAGTACCAGCAGAACCTGCTCGCGAAGGTGCGCGAGACCGGCGAGGTGCAAACGCTCCTCGGCCGGAAGCGGCGGCTCGATCCGGCGGGCATCAGCCCGCAGCCGCGCTACCAGAACCGCGGGCAGGCGGAGCGGGAGGCGATCAACTACGAAATTCAGGGTTCGGCCGCGGACCTGATTAAGCGGGCCATGCTCGCGGTCCGGCGCGGGCTGGCGGCGCAGAAGTTGCAAAGCCGGATGCTGCTCACAGTTCACGACGAGCTCGTGTTTGAAGCGCCGCCGAAGGAAGTGGCCGCGGTGGCGAAGCTGGCCCGCGACGAGATGACGGCCGCGATCAAGCTGGACGTGCCGCTGAAGGTGGACGTGGCCGCCGGCCCGAACTGGCTGGATGTGGAAGACGTGTGAGCGAAGCGCAACCATGAATGACACGGACGAGCATGACCGCGCGGTGAGTACGCTCGTCGCGGCACTGCGCGCCCGACTGTCACCGGGAGGAGCCTGGACGGTACTTGCCGGCGCACGATGGCGACCTCTCGCCGATTTCCCGAATTACTGTTACACGTTCGACGTGATGATTGTGCCGGCCGACGCGAAACTAGACTGGGACGAGTCGGGGAAGTGCTTCGGGCCGGAGATGCAACCGGTCACGGTCTTCGACGTGATCCGCAGGGAGGATTGCGAGGAGGAGTTTTACGACAAGCCCGACACCCTCTGTCTGGCGGGCGTGTACGAATACTGCTTATGGGATCCGTCCGCGGAGCAAATGCGGCCCGCGTTCCAGGCGTTCCGGCGGCGGGAATCTGCGCTGAGGCTGGTGCCGACCTCGTTGCGTGGTGTCTTCTTTAGCGCCGTCGGTTTCCGCATGGTAGTGCGCGACGCGACGGTCGAACTGACCCCAAGCGGTGATCCTCGCACGGAAGAGGAATTGTTTACCTGTCAACGACTGCTCGAGGAAGCACTTAGCCGTGCAAGCCGCAATCAGGCGGCGATTGACGGGCTGACCGCGAAGGTCAGTCGCTTGCAAGTGCGACTTGGCGGGGCGGGATGATGACCCGCTTCAAGCACGGGCCGAAGCCGGTGATCGGCCTCGTCGGGGCGATCGGGGCCGGCAAGACCACCGCGGCGAGAGCGTTCGCGGCCCGCGGCGGGCACGCCATCGACGCCGACGCCCTCGGACACGAGGCGCTCCGGCAACCGCAGATCGTGGCGCACCTGGCGTCGTTGTGGGGCGACGGCATCCGCAAGCCGGACGGCAACCTCGACCGCCGCGAAATCGGGCGAATCGTGTTCGCCGACCCGGCCGCGCGGAACGCCCTTGAGGCGGCGGTGTTCCCTTATATCGGGGAGCGCACGCGGCGGGAAATTGCCGCGGCGCAAGCGAACCCGGCCGTCGCGTTCGTCGTCTTGGATGCCGCCGTCCTGCTCGAAGCCGGTTGGGGCGACATGGTCGATAAGCTCGTGTACGTGGACGCGCCGCGCGAAGTGTGCGTCGCCCGGCTCGCGGCCCGCAGCGGGTGGACCGAGGCCGACCTGACCGCCCGCGAGGCGGCCCAGTGGCCGGCGGAGAAGAAGATGGCTCGCGCCGACGCGGTTGTTGTCAACGGCGCTGAGCGCGACGAGTTGCAGGAGCAAGTGGACCGCCTGCTCGCGGAGTGGCGACTCGCCCCCGCGCCGTAAGCCCGAAGTGTTCGGTCGGTAGAAGGTAGATGAGTTGCTCTCTCGATCCGTGTCCGTGAGTGCGGGGCCGAGCCTGCCCCGGAATCGTCGCCGGCGTTCTAGGAGCGCGACCGCGTCTCCCGCCCGACGGACCCGCACCCACCCGTATTCCGCGCCCGCCGCCTGAGGTTCCCCCATGTCCGAGTCCAAGTCCGACATCGTCAAGCCCGCCCGCCGTGCCCCCGTCGGCCGGACCCGCAAGGCCGACGCGCCCGACGACGAGCAACCGGTCGCGGCGGCGCCCGCCGAGGACGACGGGTTCGCCACCGGCATCGTGGACGCGGCGCCCGTCGCGCCCCCCGCACCGCCTCCGCCGGTCGCGGTGACGCCCGCGCCCAAGCTCGCGCCGGTCGCCGAGGTGCCGCGCCGGGTCGAACCCCCGCGCGCCGCCGCGCCGGTCGTCCCCCCGCCGGTGCCGGCCGCGCCGCCGCGCGTCGATCCGAACGAGTACGGGTTCGACGCCGAGACGAACTCGCGGTACGAGCAGATCAAGAAGGGGAACACGTACATCACCGAGCTGCAGCACATGACCATTGTGCAGCTCCAGAAGGCCGCGAAGGCCGCGAACATCCCGCGCGAGGAGTACAACGGCCTCAAGAAACAGGACCTGGTGTACCGCATCCTGCGCGAACTCAGCGCGGCCAACGGCCTCATGTTCGGCGAGGGCACGCTCGAGGTGCTGCCGGACGGGTTCGGGTTCCTCCGCAGCCCGGACTACAACTACCTGCCGTGCCCGGACGACATCTACATCTCGCCGTCGCAGATCCGCCGGTTCGGGCTGCGCACCGGGGCCGTGGTCGCCGGCCAGACCCGCCCGCCCAAGGAGAACGAGCGATACTTCGCGCTGCTCCGCGTCGAGGCCATCAACTACGCCGAACCGGACCTGCTGACGCAGAAGGTGGTGTTCGACGACCTGACCCCGCTCCACCCGGACCGCCGGCTGAAGCTCGAGTACGACCCGGCCGAGCTGAACACGCGGGTGATCGACCTCATCACGCCCATCGGCAAGGGGCAGCGCGGGCTGATCGTCGCCCCGCCCCGCACCGGCAAGACGGTGCTGCTCCAACTGATGGCGAACGCGATCATCAAGAACCACCCGGAGTGCTACATCATCGTGCTGCTCATCGACGAGCGGCCCGAAGAGGTGACCGACATGAGCCGCACGGTGAAGGGGCCGCGGGTGGAGGTGGTGAGTTCCACCTTCGACGAGGCGCCGGAGCGGCACGTGCAGGTGAGCGAGATGGTGATCGAGAAGGCCAAGCGGCTGGTCGAGTACGGCACCGACGTGGTGATCCTGCTCGACTCGATCACCCGCCTGGCGCGGGCGTACAACACCGTGTCGCCCGGAAGCGGCAAGCTGCTCTCCGGCGGCCTCGACGCGACCGCGCTGTACAAGCCCAAGCGGTTCTTCGGCGCGGCCCGCAACATCGAGGAGGGCGGTTCGCTCACCATCCTCGCGACCGCACTCGTGGACACCGGCTCGAAGATGGACGAGGTGATCTTCGAGGAGTTCAAGGGCACGGGCAACATGGAGCTCCACCTGGAGCGGCGGATGGTGGAGCGCCGCGTCTACCCGGCCATCGACGTGAACGCGAGCGGCACGCGCAAGGAGGAACTGCTCCGCGGCGAGGACGAACTGCGGCTGGTCCACATCATGCACAAGATCCTGGCGGACATGAACCCGGTAGAGGCGATGGAACTGCTGCTGAAGCAACTGGGCAAGCACAAGACGAACGCCGAGTTCCTCAACAGCGTCACCCTTACGTGAGTGGGGAGGCAGGCCATGCCGATTCACAACTGGGAAAAGGCCCCGGTCGGGCTGTACCACCACTTCCACCAGTCGTGGGCGGTCAACCTGGCCGAAGGGCTGAACGCCGGCGTTCTGCCCGCGGGGTTCTTCGCCCTCGTAGACCAGCGGGCGATCGGGCTGATCCCGGACGTTCTCGCCCTCAAGAAGTTGCCCGGACGAAAGCCCCCCGCCGCGCCGTCGGGCGGCGGGCTGGCGCTCGCCGACGCCCCGCCGCGGGTCCGCCACATCACCCGACAGTCCGACCACGAGGTCTACGCCGCCCGCGCCAACCGCGTCGCGGTCCGCAACTCGTTCGGCGAGGTGGTGACCGTCATCGAACTCGTGTCCCCCGGAAACAAGGACAGCAAGCACGCGATCAAGGCGTTCGTGGACAAGGCCGTTGAGTTCCTGACGAACGGGGTGAACCTGCTGGTCATCGACCTGTTCCCGCCGACGCCGCGCGACCCGCACGGCATCCACAAGGCGATCTGGGACGAGATCCGGGAGGAGCCGTTCGACCCGCCGGCCGACAAGCCGCTGACCCTGGCCGGGTACTCGGCCGCCGCGCCGCTCACCGCCTACGTCGAGTGCGCGGCGGTCGGCGATCCGCTACCGGCCATGCCCGTGTTCCTCGACCCCGGCCGGTACGTCCCCGCCCCGCTGGAGGAGACGTACCAGCGGACGTGGGAGAAGTGCCCGGAGGAGATGAAGGAACTCGTCGAGACGGGGGCGACCGAACCGCCGCCCACCGGATCCCAGCCGTGAGCGCGCGGCCGAGTTCCTCAACAGTGTGACGCTGACGTGATCGCGGTGGCGCGCGTCACCCGGTGCTACCCGCGAAGTCCGCGGGTAGCGCTCCTACGATGCGAACCGTCTCCAAACTCACCTTCACCACCCGACCGACGAGTCGGACGATGTACTCCGGGTCGTCGGCTCGGTTCGGGTCCGACGCAATGCCCGACCGCGTGTCCTCACTCACCTGATACTGATCGATCACCCACTCCAGCGCCGATCGGTTGCCGAGGCGGTACTCGAACACCTCCTTCGGAATGCCCGCGAGCGTGAGCGAGTCGTTCACCCGCAGTTCCGTCTTCTCCTTGTTCAGCTTCATCTTGTCGGTTACGGCGTAGCTCAGCGGCACGTTGGGTGTTTCCACGAACGTGAGCGCGTGCGGCTCAAGTTCTTCGTAGCCGACGTGCAGTTCGGCGAGTTCCTTGCCGGCGGTGGCGAACGCGCGGAAGTCCGGGGCGAAGGGGATGCGCGGCAGGCTCTTCTTGAGGTTGTCGGCAAACTTGGTGCGGTAGCCGGGGTGGTGTAGCAGCCCGTAGACGTAGTGGAAGATGTCCCACTTCGTGATCTTCTTGTCCTTGTACTGCGCCTTGAACTGCTTCCGCGCCCAGTCGGTGATGTTCTCCCGCCGGTTACTCCCGTCCGCGTCGTACACGTAGAACGGGAAACACTGGTGGCCGTCCAGCGTGGCGCACAAGTGCAGATCCGTAATCTCGCGCGCGCACAGCGCGCTCGGAGCGGAAGAACGACAACCCATATCGCTCAGCACAATACTTCGGTTCTCTGACTCGGCCTCCAGCTTTGGGTAGTGGCTCTGCATCGAGTAGATTTCGGCGTTCAGCAGGCGGTCGAAGTACAGCCATCGTGGCGCGAACGGCCGGTAGAGGGTCTTTCGGAGCTTCTCCGGCGCGAAGGTGGCGTCGTTTCCGCGAACGGCGTCCCGTTTCAGGTCGCGGTCCCAGGCGATCTGCTCACTCCAGTCGAAATTGTCCGGGCGGGCGGCGTCGCCCTCGCGGCGGAAGCGATCCACCTCGGCGTTGTACCCTTTCACGAAGGCCTTCATCCGCTCGCCGAGCGCGTGCCGGTCGAACCCGTACACGACGCTGTCGCGGTGGGTCGCGACGCCGAGACTGTAGCCTTTGAAGACGACGCGGGCTTTGGTGCCGGTCGCGGCCTTGCCCTGCTTGCTGCCGACGGGGATGAAACCGTCGAACTCGTCCGCGTGTTCGGGCACGAGCCAGTTATTGTGTTTGTCGGGCGTCAATTCCTCCCACGGCACACCCGCCATTGCCTTTCACTTTTTCAGCAATTCGCACTTGGTCGCGCGGCGCAGGGTCTTGTCAACACGGTGGAAGAGGATTTTGCGGTCGGTGTGCTTGCTCGACTTGACGGCGATTGTGATACCGACGCCGACCTGAATCCCAAACACGTTGTACGCCGTCCCCGAGAGAGTCGGGTTCTGACGGACGTTCCCTTCCAGGTGCAAATGATAGACGCGTGTGAAGTCTTGGAACAGGTGCTTTCGCATCCCGTCGAAGGCGATCTGCTCGACGAAGCTGTTATTCGTCACGTAGCAGACGATCCCGTCGCGGCCCTTGAGACGATCCGTTGCCCAGCGGAAGAACTTCACATACGGGTCGTTCAGTTTGCTGACACTGGTCGCTTTCGAGTCCTTCGCGTAGGTCCGCTTGATGCGGGCGTCGATCTCCTCGTACTTGCGGTTCTTGTTGTTGTCGTTCTCGTTGATCTGGCCGACGTTGTACGGCGGGTTGCCGATGATGACGTTGATGAGGGCGACTTTCTCCTTCTCGATCCGCTCAGTGTTGGCCTCGCTGAACAGCGACGGCTGCCGCTCGTGGACGAGGTCGAGCGTGTCCGCGAAGCACAGCCCCCCGAACGGCTCGTACCTCCCGGTCTGCTCGAAGTAGGCGTGCTCGATGTTCAGCGCCGCGATGTAGTACGGCAGCAGCATCACCTCGTTGGCGAACAACTGCTTCTCGTAGACGCGGGGCAGGTCCTTCTTGGGCACGCGACGGAGCAGGTTCACCACGAAGTTCCCGGTGCCGGTACACGGGTCGAGGATCACCACGTCCTTGTGGCCGAGCGAGAAGCCGAACTCCGCCTTCAGAACCTCCTCCACGCTCGCGCACATGAAGTCCACCAGCGGCTGCGGCGTGTAGACGATGCCGTGCGTGTCGGCCGTCTTCACCGAGTAGCCCTGGAAGAACCGCTCGTAGACCGTGTTCAGAAAGTGCTGCTTCTCCTGGAAGTCCTCGATCTCCTCGGCGGCCTTCTCGATGGCCCTGTAGAACTTCTCGAGCGACTTCAGGAAGGCGTCGCGGCTGAAGTTCTGCTTGACCAGCGCCGCGATGACCGTCTCGACCTCGGCCGCGATCACGTTCTTGGTGATGAAGTCCGACTCGTGGAAGATGGTTCGGAACACGCGCTCGGTGAGCAGGTGCTGAACGAGCATCTCGTCCACGGCCTCCCGCCGGATGTTCGGGTTGAGCGTGGTCTGGCACAACTCGAAGAACTTGTTGAACGCGTCCTGAAAGTCCTTGTTCTGCTCGTGCGATTCCTCGATCTTCTCGACCAGCCCCTTCGCCAGCAGCGGGACGCGCTCGCGGAACTCCTCGACGGCCTGGTGGAACCCCTCGATGTCCGGTTCGGCGTGCTTGAAGAACTCGTTGAGTAACCCGGCGACCTCGTCCGCCTTCGTCAGGTCGTAGGCGTCGTGCGGCTTGCCGTTCTGGTAGAGGGCGGCCTGTCGCGTGTCCTCGAAGATGGTGTTCGCCAGCGGGTAGCCCACCGCGATCTTCTTCTTGATCTCGGCGTCGAGATTGTCGTGAAGGTCTTTGGCCTCCCAGTACCCGCGGGGCAGGTAGTATTCGTCTTCGAGCGTGCCGTCGGGGTAAATCTGCTTCTTGGTCGCCTTCGACTTCATCCCCTTCTTGGCGAGCAGCGTCCAGCCGTGTGCCCTGGCGGTGTCCGCGAGCAGACGCGAGAACGCGGTTTCCGTCGCGCCTTCGTGTTGGGCATCGTGTTCGGCCAGTTGCTTGAGCGCGGCGTGATAGGCGGTGATCGCGGCATCCGTCGCCTTGATCGACCGGGGCAAGTGACTCATGGGCGCAAACCTCTCGTCTGGTAGGAGGAAGTGTAAGCCCAATCGCCTGATGCTGCAATGCTCGTGAAGTTGCCGTTGGTCGCGCCGCCGCGCGGTGAACCGGCCCTGACGTTCCCCACGCGAGTGCCTAGTGTGAGTGCAACGCCCGGCGCACCGGGCGGGTTCACCCACACGCACGCCATCACATGATCTACGAAGGCGACTTCTCCCCACCGGCCGGGCGGTTCGTGCTGGTCGCGGCCCGGTTCAACGCGTTCATCGTCGAACAACTCGTCGCCGGTGCCACCGACGCGCTCAAGCGCCACGGCGTCCCGGACGACCGCATCGACCTCGTGCGCGTGCCCGGCGCGTACGAGATTCCGCTCGTCGCGCAGAAACTCGGCACCACCGGGAAGTACGCGGCCGTCATCTGCCTCGGGTGCGTCATCCGCGGCGACACCGACCACTACGACCACGTCGGGGGCGCGGCCACCAGCGGCATCGCACAGGCGGCGCTCAGTAGCGGCGTGCCGGTGATCTTCGGCGTGCTGACGTGCGACACGCTGGAACAGGCGATCCACCGCGCCGGGGCGAAGGCCGGCAACAAGGGGTTCGAGGCCGCGGTGTGTGCCGTCGAGATGGTGAACCTGATGAAGAAGCTACTGTAGGACAGGCTTCCAGCCTGTCCAGCATGGACAGGCTTCCAGCCTGTCCTACGACGCGACCGCCCGTTCGCTGAACAGCGTCGTGCCGTGCAACTTGAACGACACGCGGCGCCCGTCCGGCAGCAGTTCCGAATCGGAGAACGTGATGCGGAGCGGACCGCCGCCCGGCGCGTCCACGCACACGTCGGCCGGTTCGTTCGCGCGAAGTTGAACCGCCGCGACTTCGGCGTCGCCGCGGTAGACGCGCAACACCGAGTCGCGCGACGGCACGCCCGCCAAGCGCACCGGG
Organism: Frigoriglobus sp.; assembly: GCA_043741075.1. GTDB lineage: Bacteria > Planctomycetota > Planctomycetia > Gemmatales > Gemmataceae > Gemmata. The sequence continues at coordinate 2,214 of JAYUBA010001055.1, read as the reverse complement.
CCGCCCGCGTGCGCGAGCGTTAGCTCTGGGCCGAGCCACAGGTCGGACGCCAGCTTCACCGGCGGCGGCGGGGCCGCGCGGAACCAGTCCCGCGGGTTCACCGCCGACACCTGACGGCGCAGGAACGGCACCACGAACCGCCGCTCGTTGGCGAGCACCGACGCCGCCGCGCGCCACCGCTTCTTGCCGCACCGGTAGCGGTTGTGATACCACGTCTGCACCACGCGGGTGATCTGGTCTTCGTGCCGCCGCGTCCACGGGCGGGCGTTGAACACCGCCGCGTTCAGCCACCCGTACACGTACTTTGAACTGACGGACCCGGCGTGCTTCAGACTGACTGCGAACACCTCGCGGAAGAACCGCTCGTGGAACGCGCCCGGCTTGCCGGCCCCGCTCGTCTTCGTTTGGCGGTGCATCCGCGTGTGGGCCAGCACGTCGGCGATGTGTTCGATCTTCCCGCCGGCGCGGTCGGCGCGGAGCCAGTACTCGTAATCCATTACGAGTTGAAGCGACTCGTCGAACGGGCCGATCCGGTCGGACAGTCGCGCGCGCCAGAACGTCGCCGGCTGGCTGATGCAGCAGCAGTCGGCAATCGCCTCGAAGGAGTACTCCGCGGTCGGGTACATGCCGAGGTAGCCGCCGTCGGCGTCGATGAGCGCGTCCCGCCCGTACACGAGGTCGCACCCGGGGCGGGCGCGGAAGTGCCCCACCACGCGGCCCACCGCGCCCGGCCGCAAGAGGTCGTCCGAGTTCAGGTACGCGCGGATTTCGCCCCGCGCTTCGGCCATGCCCTTGTTGATCGCGTGCGTCTGCCCGCGGTCCTTCTCGCTCACCCATCGCACGCGGTTGCCGTAGCTCTTGAGGACGCTCACCGTGTCGTCGGTGGACCCGCCGTCGGTCACGCGGTAGTCGATGTGCGGGTAGTCCTGCGTCAGCACGCTGTCGATCGTCTGCCGGATGAACGCGCCCTGGTTGAACGACGGGGTGACGATCGACACCACCGGCGGCGTGTACACGCGGGCGCTCGCGGGGCGGTCGGCGCGCGCCGCGACGCGGTCGAACGCGGACGCCAGCGCCACCGCGCCGCGCTCCCAGGAGAAGTCCGCGAGCCGCCGCGTGCCGCGCTCGCGGAGCCGGGCGCGGAGCGGTTCGTCGTCGGCCACCCGCGCGAGCGCCGCCGCCATCGCTTCGACCGACGTGGGGTCACAGGTCACGGCCGCGTCGCCGGCCACTTCCGGCATCGCGGTGCGGTCGCCGCACACCACCGGCGTGCCGGTCGCGAACGCTTCCAACAGCGGGATGCCGAACCCCTCGTAGAGTGACAGGTGCGCGAGCGCGACCGCCTTCTTCTGAAGCTCCGCGAGCAACCGAGGCCGAACGTAGCCGAGGTGCCGCACGGGCAGCCCGCGGCACTCGCGCGCGAGCGCGTCCCACCCGGCCGGGTGCCCGGTGAGGACCAGCTCGTAGTCCGGGTGCGTTTTGCCGAATAGCTCGAACGCCTTCACGATGCGCGCGTGGTTCTTGTGCGGCCAGATGTTGGCGCTGTACAGGAAGAACGGCCGCACCGGGACCAGCGCCGCCTCGGTCGCTGTCAGTTCGCCCACGGGTGTCGCGCCAAGCCCTTCGGGCACGCCCGGCGGCATGAGGAACACGTCGTCGATGGTGGTCCACGGGTCGGCGAGCAGTTCGCGGCGCGAAAACTCGGTGAGCGTGGCGATGGCCCCGCCGCCGGTCTGGTACGCGTTGAACGCCTGCCGCCGCTTGCGCAGGTCCACCGGTTCGAAGAACTGCGGGAACGCCTCGTGCTGACAGTCGGGGATGCACACGATCTGCCGGTCCAGCGGGAACCGGTCCAGCACCCCGAACGGGTAGTACCGCAGGAGCAGGTCGAAGTCGCCCTCGAACGTCACCTGGTCCTGAAGCTCCTCGTAGTACCGCGGCGCGGTGAGCGTGCGGCGGACGGCGTTCGCGGGCAGGTGCGGGAAGAGGTGGTAGTTGAAGACGGTGTGGAACAGGATGTAGGTGTGCGGGTCGGTGCGGGCGAAGAGCGCGTTGAGGGTGCCGTGGAGCCACTGGGTGAGGCCGCCGGTCTCCCCGAACACGATCCACCGCAGGTCGATGCCGATCTTCATGCGCGGGAGGCTATCCCGGCGCCGCGCGAGGGGTCAAGGGCAACCGGGGGCGCAGTTTTCTTGCCCTCTCCCCTTGCGGGAG
>JAYUBA010001054.1:0-4236 GCA_043741075.1 Frigoriglobus sp. | reverse complement strand
ACTTCACCGGCGGCAGCCCCAGCACCTCCACCGCCTGCCCGCCCGCGTCCATTCGCGTGCCGGGTTCCTGGTGCTTCCACTTCAGGTACGCGAGCGCCACCGGCGCGCCCAGTCGCGGCGAGTGACAACTCGATGTCACCACGCCCACCTCCTGCCCGTCGCGGAGCAGCTTCGTGCCCGCCGGGAGGGGGCCGCCGTCGAGCACCTTCAGCCCCAAGAACGCGCGGTTGACGTGCCCGGCGCGGTCGCGGGCCATCACGATCGGCTCCTGCCCCAGGTAGCAGCCCTTCTCGTAACTCACCGCGCGCGGGGCGTAACCCACTTCCATCACGAACCGGGTGTCGTCGATGTCCCTGCCGAACACCGGCGTACCGGCCTCGATGCGCAGCGTCTCGAACGTCTCCGCGCTGCCGGGTGTCGCGCCAGCCGCGGCGAGCAACCGCTTCACGCCTTCGGCAACGTCGGTGCGACACACCAGATCGAAGCCGGGCAGGCCGAGGTGGTCGCGGCGGCGGATGCTGCACGTCGCGTCCTTGCCGAAAGTGCGCTCCATGTGCGCGAACTCTGGCAGCGCCGGCCCCGGTTCGCCGAGCGCGGCGGCGAGGACTTCAGATGCCTTCGGCCCGGCGAGGTGGAACTGGGCGAAGTCGGCCGTCCGGTCCGCGATCTCCACTTGCTCCGAAATGAGGTAGCGGTCGAGGTACTGCACCAACTCCGTGTTGCGACCGGGCGTCGTTTCGACCCACATCGCGTGCCGGTTGTCGCTCAGGCGGACGTGGTAAACCCACGCCTGAAACTTCACCTTCGCCCGCGGGTCGCAGAAGTAGGTTTCGCACCCGCCGCCGAGCGGGAGGTTCTTAATATCGTTGGTGCTGAGGTTGCCGAGGAACATCGGCGCGTCCGGCCCGGTCAGCACGAGCTTGGCCGCGTCGGACGTATCGAACAGCGCCGCGGTGGTGGTCGCGGCGGCGTAGTCGGGGGTCATTGGGTTGCCTGCCTCTGTATGGCCCTTTCCCCTTGCGGGAGAGGGTGGCGGCGCTCCGCCGCCGGGTGAGGGGTGAACGATAGCCGATGTGGGAGCGCCACCCCTCACCCGGCTCGCAAAGCCTCGCCACCCTCTCCCGCAAGGGGAGAGGGCAAGAAAAGACCGTGCGGCAAGAGCCGCCTAGCTGACGGTCACGGTCGTCTTGTGCGCGTCGGGAATCAGCAGCACGGTGCCGCCGGTGTCGATCAGCCGCTGCACTTCCGACGGGGTGCGAATCGGCGTGGCGAACAGCCCTTCGGCCACGTCGTCGGGGTAGCCGCTGGCGAGGAAGATGCTGGCCCGCTTGGCCGCGGCGACCCACAGCGCCGCGGCGGCCCAGTCGTCCGGCTTCTGCCGCGCGAGCAGTTTCTTCGCCCCGACCGGGCCGTCGAGCGCGCGGAGCAGTTGTGCCCCCGCTCCGAGGGCCGGCGCGGCGGTGGTGAGAAGCCCGATGCGCCCGCCCTTCTTCACGACGCGGGCGGCGGTCACGGCCGCCTTCGCCAAGTCGAGGAAGCTGACGCCGGCCGGGTCGCCGCTCACGGCCGCGATCACCGTGTTCGCCTCCGCTTCGACGGTGGCGCGCCACCGCGCGTCCTGTCGCCGCACGCCTTCGGCGGCGGTGTCGAGCAACCCCGCGACGACCTCCTGAACGGTGTCGCCTTCGCCCTCGATCACCTGCACGAGGAACAGCGTGCCGAGCAGCCACGCGGCTTCGTTGGCTTCGCCCTGGGCGTATACCGGGTCGCGGACCGTGAACTCACCCGCGAGCGCGGCCTGTGCCTCGGTGTTCGAGAGCAGCGGGAAGACGGCCGCTTCCGCACCCGCGTAGCCGGATTGCGGGTCGAACCGACGGCCGGTGAGCAGGACGGCGAAGTCCGCGTCCACCAGCGAGCGGTTGAGGTACACCCGGCGCTCGGTCTGCGTGGTCGCGAGGTACGCGAGCTTCTTGACGTCGGCCGGGTCGTGTGTCTCGGCGGTCACGTCCGCGAACTCGTCGGGCAGTTCGTCGATCCACGTCTGCGGCGCGTTCGGCGGGCTGACGACCGTGACCGCGGCCGGGCCGATTCCCGCGGTGCCCAAATGCCGCAGCACCTCCGCGAGCATCGCCGCGAGGTGCGGCAGACGCGGGTCGATGACGATGGTGACGCGATCATCCGGCGTGAGCGCGCGGCGCAGCCCGCCTCCGTCGAACGTCTTCTCCAGCGCGTCGTGGACGAGTTGTTGCGGTGAAGCGCCGGGCGCAGCGAACTCCGCGCGTTGGAGCGCGAGAGTGCGATCCGCCGGCACCGCAAGCCGCCACGGTCCGGAGCCGACAACGAGTTCGGTGGGTTCGGCCATATGCGATCATTATACGCGCCGTGTGCGCGGCGGTCCGTCCGCGTAGAATGCAGTACCGAGCAATCGAAGACCCCTCCCCAACCCCTCCCCCAAGGGGAGAGGGGCTAAAGCAGTCGGCAGTCTGGCTCCCCCTTCCTTCTTAGGGAAGGGGGTTGGGGGGTTAGGTTCTTCTCGCGGAGGTGAGTCATGGCCGCCGTTCCGCCCGTTTCCGGCCGTCTGTTCGTCGGCGGCGAGTGGTCGAAGCCGCGCGACGACTTCGCCGACCGCAACCCGGCGAACCTGGATGAAGTCGTCGGCACGTTCCCGCAGGCGACGCCAGAAGAGGCGGCAGGGGCCGTCGAAGCCGCGCGGAGCGCGTTCCCGGCGTGGCGGCGCACGTCGCGCATTCTCCGCGCCGAGTGCTTCGACCGACTCGCGCAACTCATCAAGCGCGACACCGACGCGCTCGCGACGCTCATGGCCCGCGAGTGCGGCAAGAACATCACCGAGTGCCGGGCGGAAGTGATCGAAGGGCTGCACATGGTGCAGTACGTATTCGGCGTCGGCCGGCAGGGCGCTTACGGCGAAGTGGTCGCCTCTGAGATCGCGGAGAAGGACGCGTTCACGCGGCGCAAGCCGTGGGGCGTGGTCGCGGTGGTCACGCCGTGGAACTTCCCGTTCGCGGTGCCGCTGTGGATGCTCGGGCCGAGCCTGCTCGAAGGCAACACGTGCGTCTTCAAGCCGAGCGAGGAGACGCCCGCGATCGCGCAGCGGTTGGTGGAACTGTTCGTCGAAGCCGGGTTCCCCGCGGGCACCGTGAACCTCGTTCACGGCAGCGGCCCGGTCGGCGAAGCGCTGGTGAAGAACCCCGGTGTGAACGTGGTGTGCTTCACCGGCAGCTACGCGGTGGGCAAGCGGATTCAGGAGATTTCCGCGGCGCTCCCGGAGCGCATCGTCGCGGCCGAGATGGGCGGCAAGAACGCGGTGATCGTGTGCGACGACGCCCGCTTCGACCTCGCGGTGAACGCGGGCATCCTCAGTGCGTTCAAGACGACCGGTCAGCGGTGCGTCTCCGCGAGCCGCATCCTGATTCAGCAGGATTTGTTCAACCGCTACGTGGAAGCGTTCACGAAGGTGGTTCAGCAACTCCGGTTCGGCGACCCGCTTGATCGCGCGAACTTCGCCGGCCCGATGGTGAACCGCAAGGGCGTCGAGAAGGTGCTGAGCTACAACGCGGTCGCGGCCGAAGAGGCGATGGACGTGATCTTCCCCGGCGGCGAGTTCCAGCCGGTCGCGGGGGTGAAGGGCTGCTATCTCTCGCCGTGCGTGTACGCGATGAACCACTCGCCCACGTCGCGTGTCCTTCACGAAGAGGTGTTCGGCCCGCATGTGGCGCTCGTGCCCTTCAAAACCGACGAGGACGCGGCGCGGATTTACAACGACACCGAGTACGGCCTGTCGATGGCGGTCATCACCGAGAGCTACCGCCGGATGCGGTTCTTCCGCGACGAGTGCGACTACGGCATGGGCTATGTGAACCTGCCGAGTATCGGCGCGGAAGTTCACCTGCCGTTCGGCGGGGTGAAGAAGAGCGGCAACGGCCACCCGTCGGCCGCGGCGCTGGTGGCAGCCGTGACGCACACGACCGCGTGGACCGTGAACCACGGCACCGACATCAAGATGGCCCAGGGGCTGACGACCGCCATCGACGGAGGCCCGGCATGAGCGACATCGCGCACCCCCACGATTTACCGGAGTCGCGCTACCGCCTCGTTTGCGGAGCGGTGTGGATATTCTTCTTGGGATTCGTCCTCTGCATGGTCATTCCACTGATATGGAATGGGTGGAGTCGGCAAGCGTTGTTCCAAGCTCCAGTTTGGCGGATGTGCTTCGGC
>JAYUBA010001053.1:0-4246 GCA_043741075.1 Frigoriglobus sp. | reverse complement strand
TCGGCCGCGACGCCCGGCAGCGCGGGCGCACCGGCGGCGGTGCCGGGCGCGGCGGCAGCGGCGGCGGGCCGCGCGTCGATCGCGGGTCGGTCGTCATTGGCTCTGATGGCGTTCATATGGTCGAGCAGCAGTGGGGGTCGCGGCGCGGCCCGCGCCAGGCGCTGCTCCGCAAGGCGCTCCGCGGCAAGATCGCGCCCATCATCAAGGAAGGTAAGATCGAGATCGGGCTGCCGATCACCGTCCGCAGCCTGTCCGACGCCATCGGCATGAAGGTGGTGGAACTGTCCAAGCGGCTGATGAAGGAGACGAACCAGCTCTACGGCAACAACTCGCCGGTGGACTTCGACACCGCCGCGCTCATCGCCGTCGAGAAGAACATCGAACTGGTCATCAAGCGGCAGAAGTCGGCCGAAGAGATCCTGATCGAGGAGTTCGAGGGGCTGGTGACGAACGTCGATCCGGAGAAGCTCCGGCCGCGGCCTCCGGTCGTCACGATCATGGGCCACGTGGACCACGGCAAGACCTCGCTGCTGGACAAGATCCGGCGGTCGAACGTCGCGGCCGGCGAGGTCGGCGGCATCACGCAGGTGATCCGCGCCTGGTCCGTCATGCACCGGATCGACGACCCGACGACCGGCGAGAAGGTGATCGAGAAGCCGATCACGTTCCTCGACACGCCCGGCCACGAGGCGTTCACCAAGATGCGGGCCCGCGGGGCCAACGTCACCGACATCGCCGTCATCGTGGTCGCCGCGACCGACGGCGTCATGCCGCAGACGGAAGAGGCCGTCGCCCACGCCCGCGCCGCCGACGTGCGCATCATCGTCGCCATCAACAAGGTGGACGCGCCCAACGCGAACGTGGACCGCACCCGCCGGCAGCTCTACAACCTGGAACTGCTGCCCGACAACATGGGCGGCGACGTGCAATTCGTCGAGACCTCCGCGCTCACCGGCCAGGGCATCGACGAGCTGCTCAGCGCCATCCTGATCGAAGCCGAACTGAACCTCGCCGAGGACCTCCAGGCCGACCCGGACCGGCCCGCGTTCGGCACCTGCCTCGAAGGGTACATGACCGGCGACGAGGGCGTGATGGCGACCGTGCTCGTCCACCAGGGCACGCTCAAGTTGGGCGACATCGTGCTGTGCGGGGCGAACTACGGCCGCGTCCGGTCCATGCAGAACGACATGGGCGCGAGCATCGAGGAGGCCGGGCCGAGCACCCCGGTGCTCATCACCGGGCTGGGCGGCGTGCCCAACGCCGACGACCCGTTCTACGTGGTCGATGAGCTGACCACCGCCGCCAAGATCGCCGCCGCCCGCGAGAAGAAGGAGCGCGACGAGAAGCTCAACAAGTTCACCACGGTGACCCTGGAGAACTTCGCCGCCACCAAGGACCGGCAGAAGATCACCGAGCTGAAGATCATCCTGAAGGCCGAGGCCCGCGGCTCCATCGAGGCGATCAAGAAGGAGCTGGAGAAGCTGACGCACGCGGAGGTGACGACGCGGGTGCTGCACGCCGGCATCGGGGCGATCACCGAGTCCGACGTGCAACTGGCGCTCACCAGCCCGGACGACACGCTCGTCATCGGGTTCAACGTGACCGCCGACGACGCGGCCCTGAAACTGGCCGAGGGGCGCGACATCAGCCTCCGCGAGTACCAGATCATCTACAACCTCGTGGACGACGTGCGGGCGGCGCTGGAGGGCCGGCTCAAGCCCATCGAGGAGGTGGTCCACCTGGGCCGCGCGGTGGTCCGCCAGACGTTCAAGCACGGGAAGGTCGGGACCATCGCCGGGTGCTACGTCACCAGCGGCGTCCTGGAGCGGTCGGCCCGCGTCCGCGTCATCCGCAACGGCGTCGTGGTGTTCCCGCCGGCCGACAAGGTGGTCGGCCTCGACAGCCTCAAGCGGTTCAAGGACGACGCCAAGGACGTCCGCGAGGGCTTCGAGTGCGGCCTCAAGATCACCGACTTCAACGACATCAAGGTGGACGACGTGATCGAGGCGTTCAAGATCGAGATCCGGGCGCGAACCCTCTAAAGAAATGATAAGTGATGAATGATAATTGATAAATGAAGACGCGGCCGGGCTTCGCATTTATCAATTATCATTCATCACTTATCGTTCGCAACCATGGTCATCGGCTCCCTGACGGTCCGGCTGTTGGTCCGCGAGTCCCGCACGCTGAAGGACAAGCGGCAGGTGGTGCGGAGCGTCCTCGACCGCATGAAGGGCACGTTTAACGTGTCCGCGGCGGAAGTGGACACCCACGACGACGTAAATTTGGCGACGCTGGCGTTCGCCGCCGTCGGGTTCGAGACGGCCGCGGTGCAGGGCGTGTTGCAGAAGATCGCGGAGGCGCTCCGCGTTCACCCCGTGGCCGAGTACCTCGGCGGCGAGGTTACGGTCGGCCGCGAGGTGGTGTGACCGCGAGGTGGAACGTGCCGCAAACCTGCCCGCACTGCGGAATCGCGTTGCCGCCGGTTGTCGATGCGTACTGTCCGGAATGCCGCGAAGATTTGAGCGAGACGCCGGGAGAGGCGGTGCCGGGGGAACCGGCTCCGGCACCCGTTTACAGACCCTCGGCCGGAGAGCTTGCGAACTCCGGACCAGTGATTTGGGTGACCAAACACGCTTTGCTGTTCGCGGGCTGCTCGTTCGTTGTCTTGGTCATCGCGATCGCTTCGGGACAGTGGGGAACGGCGGGCGGAGCGGCGGTCGTTTTTCTGCCGTGTGCGGCGTGGGTCGTAGCGCACTACCGGATGTCTGCGGTCAAGACGCGCGTGACCGGGCGAGACAAAACCTCCAAGGGTACAGAACAACCAGAATGAAATCTCACCGGCTGGCACGTGTTTCCGAGGTGATCCGCGAGACCGCGGCCAGCGCCATCCTGTTCGAGATCAAAGACCCCCGCGTCAAGGGCGTCACCGTCACCCGCGCCGAGGTGTCCGGCGACCTCCAACACGCGAAGGTGTTCGTGTCCGTCATGGGCAGCGAGAAGGAGCAGCAGCTCACCATGCACGGGCTGCGGAGCGCGGCCGGGTTCATCCAGACGAAGCTCGCCGACCGGCTCACGTCGCGGTACGTGCCGCACGTCACGTTCGTGCTCGACGAGGGCGTGAAGAAGAGCATCGAGATCGGCCGCCTCATCCGCGAGGAGACCGAGCGGCTCGCCGCCGCCAACCCGCCGGCCGAGGCGGTCGCGGCGGGCGGCGAGAGCGACGCAGACGAGACGGACGCGCCGAACGCCGAACCCGCCGACGGATCGACGGGCCGCCCTCAGGAGTGAGTGCGCGAGTCCTCGTTTAGCGGTCGCCCCGGCGGGGCGACGCGCGGCCCCGGCGGGGCCGACGCTAAATGGGGGCTGGACGAACTAAGGGCGAACGCCTCCGGAACCGGAGTCCCACCGCATGCCGGCCATCACCAACAAGCAGCAACTCCTGGCCCACGCGCAGGCGGTCCTCAAGAAGAGGTTCCCGCTGCCCGCGCTCGGGGCGGACGAGGCGCCGCGCCCGCTGCTCGAAGAGCTCCTGTTCGCCATCTGCCGCGAGGGCAGCACCACCCACGACGCGGAGGCCGCCTACGCCCGGCTCCGCAAGGCGTTCGTGGACTGGAACGAGGTCCGCGTGTCCACGGTGCAGGAGGTGGCCGACGCGCTCCGCCCGCTCCCGCACGCCGCCCCCCGCGCCGGGTGGATCATCGGCGTCCTCCACGCCGTCTTCGAGATGAACTACTCCTACGACCTCGGCGACATGGAGAAGAAGGGGCTGAAGCAGGCCGCCCGGCAGGTGTCGCGGTACTTCAACGACAACGACCTGAAGAAGCTCGGGCTGAAGCAGGCGGCCAAGCAGATCGCCCGGTTCAAGCAGGTGAACGACTTCGCGGTGGCGTGGGTGGTCCAGCGGTCGCTCGGCGGGCACGCGGTCCCGCTCGACGGCCCCACGGTGCGGATCCTCCAGCGCCTCGGCGTGGTGGACGAGGTGGACCCCGACGACCTGGAGTCGCTCCGCGGCGGCATCGAGCACGTGATCCCGAAGGTCCGCGGCCCGGAGTTCACGGAACTGATGAGCGCCCACGCGAAGGAGATCTGCACGGAGAACGCCCCGCACTGCACCAAGTGCCCGCTGCTGTCCGAGTGCCCGACGGGTCAGGAGTTGACCGCCAAGAAGCCGGACAAGGACAAGCCCGAACCGAAGCCGAAGAAGTCGCGGTAGGGCCGATACCGCCTGCTTGGCTTTGACCTC
>JAYUBA010001052.1:0-4249 GCA_043741075.1 Frigoriglobus sp. | reverse complement strand
GAGAAAGCCCCCTCCCTTCAGGGAGGGGGTGGGGGGTGGGTCTCTTCTCAAGGAGCCTCTTCCATGACGACAGTGCGTGCAGTGATTCTCGCCGCGGTCGGTGGTGCGGTGGTCGCGTTCGGCGTGATGACCGCGTTCGCGGCGCGGCAGAAGGAGTACAAGAGCGGGATCGTGTGGCCGGAGCCGGCGGTCGTCACCCCCGGCAAGACCGACAGCGACCCGCCGTCGGACGCGACCGTCCTCTTCGATGGCAAAGACCTCTCGAAGTGGAACAACGGCGACAAGTGGGAGTTCAAGGACGGCTATGCGATCGTGCAGAAGTCGGACATCAGCACGAAGGACTCGTTCGGCGATTACCAACTGCACGTCGAGTTCGCCACGCCGGAGAAGGTGCGCGGCAGCGGGCAGGGTCGCGGCAACAGCGGCATCTTCCTGTCGAACCGTTACGAGGTGCAGGTGCTCGACTCCTACGACAACAAGACGTACTTCGACGGCCAGTGCGGGAGCCTGTACAAGCAGACGCCGCCGATGGTGAACGCGTGCCGCAAGCCGGGCGAGTGGCAGAGCTACGACATCCTGTACACGGCCCCGCGGTTCGATCAGGAGGCGAAGGACGTGAAGGTGCTGACGCCGGGCTACGTCACGGTGATTCACAACGGCGTGGCGGTGCAGAACCACTTCGAGCTGCTCGGCAACACGAACTACGACAAGCCGGCCGCGTATGAGAAACACCCGCTGAAGCAGCCGATCCGGCTCCAGAATCACGGCGACCTGGTGAAGTACCGCAACATCTGGCTCCGCGAGATCAAGCCGCTCGAAGGGAAGAAGCCGCAGCCATAAGGAGACCTTCCGTGTCCGACTCTACTCCCCCGCCGTCGCGCCGAAGTTCGATCGCGCGCCGCCTGCTTCTGGCCGTCGCGTTCGCGGCGGTCGGCGTCGTCGCGCTACCGGGCGGTCGCGGTTCCTCGGTCGTCACGCGCCGCGGGTGTCCGGCGGGCGCACGCCGGTGATGAGCCGGGCCGTCCGGTTGCGCGTCATGTAGTTCCAGAACCACTGGAACAGCACCATCACCCGGTTCTCGAATCGCGCGAGATACAGGATGTGGATGAACAGCCACGCCAGCCACGCGATGAACCCGCTGAACTTGAACCCCATGCTTTCGGCCACCGCATCCGCCCGGCCGATCGTCGCCATGCTCCCCTTGTCGTGGTAGCGGAACGGCCCCTTCGGCGTTTCGCCCTTCACCCGCCGCACGATCGCGGCGGCCACGTACTCGCCCTGCTGCATCGCCACCGGGGCGACGCCCGGCAGCGGCCTGCCGTCAGCGCCCGGCTGGCTCGCGAGGTCGCCGACGACGAACACGTCCGGGCGGTCGCCGACGGTGCAGTCCGGGTTCACCGGCACGTGCCCGGCGCGACCCGCAGGCACGCCCACCGCGTCCGCGAGCAACTTGCCCAGCGGCGACGCCTTCACACCGGCCGCCCACACTACCGTTTCCGTGTCGATCCGCTCCGCTTCCGCCTTGCCGCTGTCGGCCTTCAGCTTGATGTGATCGGTTTCGATCTCTGTGACGTGGCTGTCGAGTCGCACCTCCACGCCCATCCCTTCGAGCGAGGCTTTCGCCTTGCTGCTGAGCTTTTCGTGGAACGCGCCCAGGAGGCGGGTCTGCCCTTCCACGAGGACGATGCGGGCGGTGGCCGGATTGAACGTGCGGAAGTCGGCGCGCATCGTGAGTCGCGCCAGTTCGCTGATCGCGCCGGCCATCTCCACGCCGGTCGGGCCGCCGCCGACCACCACGAACGTGAGGAGCCGCGCCTTCACCGCCGGGTCCGGTTCGCGCTCGGCCATCTCGAACGCGGTCAGCACGCGGCGCCGGATCTCGGTCGCGTCCTCGATGGTCTTCAGACCCGGCGCGCGGACCGCCCACTCGTCGTGCCCGAAGTAGTGGTGCGTCGCGCCGGTCGCGACGATGAGCGAGTCGAACGGGACGCGGGCACCGTCCTTCAGCAGCACGGCCTTCGCCGCGAGGTCGAACCCAGTTACCTCGCCGAGCAGCACCTGTGTGTTCCGCTGCTTATTCAACACCGCGCGGAGCGGGGCCGCGATGTTGGCCGGCGACAGCGCGCCGGTCGCGACTTGATACAGGAGCGGTTGGAACAGGTGGAAGTTGCGGCGGTCGATGAGTGTGACGTGCGTGGGCGTCTTGTTCAGCGACTGGGCCGCGACCAGCCCGCCGAACCCGCCGCCGACGATGACGACCCTGTGCGCTGCCGTGCCGTCCGCCATGAGCGATGCCCTCACGAGTGTCGGGGTAGTGTATGAAGAGAAGCCAGCCGCAGATGAACACAGATGAACGCAGATCAAGACAGAAGGTAGGGGACAGAGTTGAGAAGACAGAAAGGATGCTTCTCTGTTCTCTGTCTTGATCTGCGTTCATCTGCGTTCATCTGCGGCTGCATCTCTCTTCTTTGCGAGGAGAGCGGGTAAGCACAGCGCGAGTGTCGCGGGCGCGACCCACCAGTAGGCGTGCAACGCGCCGGGCCACGCGAACGACGCCGCGGTGACGAGCGCTTCCCCCATCACGAGCGCGCCGGCGAGCGCCCATCGCTTCGCGGTCACGAGCCGGGCCGCGGCCCACACCACCGGCACGAGCAGTACGGGCAGGTCGAATACCCACCCGCCGTAGGGCGTCGTGAGCACCGACACCGCGACAACCAGCGGCAATGCACGCGGCCAGCCCCACGCTTTCCCCCGCCAGAAACGGTAAGCAAGGAAGGCACCGCACGCGAGCGTACTCGGCACGAACTGCACCCAGAAGTGCGCGGGCGCAAGCCACATCCGCAGCCCGTACGCGGGCACCGGCAGCGCCCAACCCGATAGGGGAATGGCTCCATTCTCCGGGTGAATGGCGGCTTCCACGAACTGCGACACAACGCTCGGATTCGCCGCGAGTGCAACACTGAGGGCGCAAGTGACGGCACCAATTCCGGCCGCGAGCGAACGCCGCCCGCGTCGCGTGATTACATCCACGATAAGCAGCACCCCGAACACCGCGAGCAAGTGCGGCTTCAGCGCGGTGAGCGCGGCGAACGCCCCGGCCGTGAGCGGCCTTTCCTTGCGCGTGAAGTGAAGGAACCCCGCGAGGCCGAGCAGCATGAACCCGGTGTTCTGGCCGTAGGCGACCAGCCACCACGTTCCCACGAACGAGAGCGCCACCACCGCAGCGAACCACCGGTGACGCGTGCAGTACGTCCGCCAGAGCAGATCGCACGCGACGAACACCGCCGCGAGTTGCAGCCCGACCCAGAGGAGCGTCGCCCACCGCGGCGCGAGCGCGCCGAGCGGCATGTACACCGCGAGCGCCGGCGGCGGGTTCCACATCATCACCGCGTCGGCGCGGGCGGGGTCCGCGAGCCGCTGTTCGGTGAGGAGTTCCGATGGGTGATAGGGGTTGCCGCCACGCAGGTTCACCCGCCCCGCGGCCCAGTATTCGAGGAAGTCACGCGGCACCAGGAAGCCCGGCGTGCGGACGACCACGTCCGCGACGAAGCCGAGTGCGGCCCCGCCGACGACCAGCACGAGTAACGAGCGGACGCGTGGCGACATGCTACTTTCCCGGCGAGCCGCGACCGGCAGGGAGCGGAACTCACTTCGTGGGCAGTGAACGCACGCGGCGGATCGCGCTTGCGTCGCCGGTCAGGTCGAACACATACAGGCAGCCGCCGAGAACCGCGGTCGGCTCGCGGGTGTACAGCCACGCGAACGCGTCCGGGTCGTTCAGGTAGATGCCGAGCAGGTTGTTCGCGCTCACCACGAGGACGTGCCGCGGCGCGTCGGTCGGGATCGTTTCGCCGCCCGGTTCGCCCACGCGGCCGTAAGTGGGAAGCGGCTGGAAGCGGATGCCGTGCGCCTCCGGTCGGTCGGTGCCGAAGTACGACAGGTACACCACGCCGATGCCGTTCGCGTCGAGGTACTGCTTCAGCAGCGGAAGCCCCTGGCCCCAATCGACGTTGGAATCCGCGACGTAGCGCAGCCCGCCGCGCGGCCCGGCGATCAGTTCGTTGAAGTACGCGATCGGGTGCGGGTCGGCACGCGTCGCGGAGACGGCCGCCCACGCGACGCACACGCCGAGCATCGCGCGCCCCGCGACGCGGCAGCACCCGGCGCACGCCAACCCAGCCGCGACGATGTACAGGAACGGCAGTACCGGGAGCACGACGCGCATGCCGAGGTTCACCCGCGAGTACGA
>JAYUBA010001051.1:0-4252 GCA_043741075.1 Frigoriglobus sp. | reverse complement strand
ATCACGTCCGCACCTACTGCCACCTCGGCGGCGGGAAGATGGAAGACTTCTACAACACCGCGGCCGACGACGCGAAGCGCTTCGCCGACCTCGCGCGGCAGGCGGTCGCCGACGGCTTCACCGCGTTCAAGAGCATGGCCGTTCCGCCGACGCTGCCGCTCGAAGGGCTGAAGCCGATCCGCACCGCGGAGAAGTGCGTCGCCGCGATGCGCGAAGCCGTCGGCGACGGCATCGACATCATGGTGGACTGCCACGCGCGGCCGTCGCCCGCGATGGGCCTTCAGTTCGCGAAGGCGCTCGAACCCTACGGCCTGTACTTCCTGGAAGAGCCGTGCTGGCCGGAAAGCGTGGACGGCCTCGCCGCGATCAACGCCGCCGTCAGCACGCCCATCGCGACCGGCGAGCGCGTGACCAACCTCGCGGCGTTCAAGGATTTGTTCAACGCTCGCGCGTGCGAAATCTGTCAGGTCGATATCACGCACTGCGGCGGCTTCAGCGAGGCGCGGCGCATCGCGGCGCTCGCGGAGGCGCACCGGATCGCGCTGGCCCCGCACAACCCGCAGGGGCCGGTCAGCACCGCGGCGAGCCTGGAGTTCGGCTTCTCCCAGCCGAGCTACATCATCTGCGAAACGGTTCACGCGGACGTACCGTGGCGCGCGGACGTGGTGCAAGAAGGCTTCACCGTGGAGCAGAAAGGCCGCATCGTGAAGCCCAACACGCGACCGGGGTTGGGCATCGTCATCGACGAAGCGGAAGTGAAGAAGCACCCGTTCGAGCAGGAGCTTCCGCAGCGCGTGTTCTACTCGGACGGAAGCGTGGGAGATTGGTAGAAGAGGATTGGCCACAAAAAAGCACAAAGGGCACAAAAGAAAGCAGAAGGCAGAAGAGTGAGTTCAATTCAAACTCTGTTCTCTTGGTTTTCCTTTGTGCCCTTTGTGCTTTTTTGTGGCCATTCTCTTGGAGGTCTTCATGACTAAGCCTCTCCGCGGCGTGCTGGCGATCGCGCACACGCCGTTCACCGATGCCGATGAGATCGACGCGGCTTCGCTCAAGCGGTCGGTCGATTGGTCGTTCGCGGTCGGCGCGGACGGCATCGGCACCGGCATGGTGTCCGAGACGATGAAGCTCACGAGCGACGAGCGGGTGTCACTGGCGAAGTTGCTCGTGGAGTTCGTCGCGGGTCGCGGGCCGGTGTTCGCGGCGGTCGGCGCGGAAAGCACGAAGCAGTCCCTCGGCTTCGCGGTCGCCGCGGAGCGGGCCGGGTGCGACGCGGTGATGGCCGTGCCGCCGCTCACGGCAAAGCTGAGTGAATCGCACTTGGTCGATCACTTCCGCGCGCTGGCCGACGGCATCAGCATTCCGATCGTCGTGCAGGACGCGTCCGGCTACGTCGGGCAGTCCATCCCCATCGCGGCGTGCGTGAAGCTGCTCGACCGCTACGGCCCGGAGAAGATCCTGTTCAAACCGGAGGCCGCACCGAACGGCCCGACGCTCTCCGCGCTCCGCGACGCGACCGGCGGGCGCGCGACCATGTTCGAAGGGTCCGGCGGCATCTTCCTGATCGACAGCTTCCGCCGCGGGATCGCCGGCACCATGCCCGGTATGGACCTGCTCGACGGCGTCGTCGCGATCTGGAAGGCGCTTCAGCGCGGCGACGAAGCCACCGCGTACCGCGTGTACTTCCCGGTGTGCGCGATCGTCGCGCTTCAGCTCCAGGCGGGGTTGGACGGCTTCCTCGCGGTCGAGAAGCACCTGATGGTGACGCGCGGACTGTTCCCGTCCGCGCGGCGGCGCAAGCCCTACGGTTGGGAACTCGACGCCGAAACCGCGGCCGAAGTGGACCGCCTGTTCGCTCGGTTGCAGGGCGTCATTCCTGAGCGTGGGGCGTAAGCCCCATGTGTGTTCGCGAAACAATGACACATGGGGCTTACGCCCCACGCTCAGAAAGAACACATGCGCTACACCCTCCTCTCCTTCCTCTGCGCCGCAACCGTCGTCGCTTACCTCCAACGGTCGGCGCTCGGCGTGCCGTCGAAACAGATCGAGGGCGAACTGGGGCTGACCGCGCAGGACATGGGCCTGGTGTGGCTCGCGTGGTACGCCGGGTACGCGGCGTTCCAACTCCCGGCCGGGTGGGTTGCCGACCGGTTCGGCAGTAAGCCCGCGCTGATCGCGTTCGCGGTGGTGTGGTCCGCGATGACCGCGGTCGTCGGCGCGGCCACCGGCTTCACGGGGTTGGTCGTGCTGTGGGGGCTGATGGGCGTCGCGCAAGCGGGCATCTTCGTGTGCGCGGCGAAGGCCATCGGCGCCACGTTCGAGCGGACCGAACAGGCGTTCGCGTCCGGGGCGCTCGCGTGCTGCATGGCGGGCGGTGCGGCGCTGTCGCAGTACGTCACCGGGCAGTTGCTCGGCCCGCTCACGTGGCAGGAGATTCTCGTCGTGTACGCGGTGCCGGGGGTCGTGTGGGCGGTCGCGTTCGCACTGGTCGTGCCGCGACCGGAAGGACTGGCGCCCGAACCGGACTCGGACGACTGGGCGCTATTGCCTCCCGCACCGGCTGAACCGCTCGCGCCGGTGCGGTGGTCGCGGCTGCTCACCGACCGGCAAATGATTCTGCTCTGTGCGCAACAGTTCCAGCGGGCCGGCGCGGTCGCGCTGTTCTTCACCTGGTTCCCGCGCTACCTGCAAGAAACGAAGGGCGTGAGCGTGGCCGGTTCCGGCACCCTGGCGGCGTGGCCGCTGCTCGCGGGGATGCTCGGCGGGCTGCTCGGCGGGACCGCGTCCGACTGGCTCCTGCGCCGCACCGGGAACGTCCGCCTCAGCCGGCAGGGGTTGGCCGCCACCGGCACGGCGGTCTGTGCGTGCGTCTCGCTCGCCGCGTTCTACGCCGACGACGCGACCACCGCCGTGCTGCTCATCAGCGTCGCCGCGTTCTGCGGGTACGCCAGCGGGGTGAGCGCGTACGCGACCGCGCTCGCGATGGGCGGTAAGCGCGTCGCGCCGGTGTTCGCCACGATGAACATGGCCGGGAACGTGGGCGCCGGGCTGTTCCCGTTCGCGGTCGGGCACCTCGTCGGCGGAACCGGCAACTGGAACCTCACGATGCTACTGTTCGCCGGGATGTTCGCCGGTTCGACCGCCTGCTGGCTGCTGCTGAACCCCAAAGGTACGCTCTTCGAGGAAGCACCATGACCCCGCGTATCGCCACGCCGCAGACCCGGTGCCGAGTCGGGTTCGCGCGGGCCGACATCACCCCGCCGGTCGGCATCTACCACCGCATGTGGGGCGCGGCGCTGCACGACCGCGCGACCGGCGTTCACCGCCCGCTCATGGCGACGGCGATGCACCTCGAATCGCTCGACGGCAGCGCCCGGCAGGTCGTCCTCGGCCTCGACCACTGCATCCTCGACGGGGCAGAACTGGAAGCGATCCGCAACCGCGTCGGGCGCACGTCGCCGGACGACGTGGCGGTGGCGCTGTCGCACACGCACGGTTCCAGCTGGATGTCGCGCACGCGGGCGGCGCTGCCCGGCGGCGACCTCATCGGCCCGTACCTCGACATGCTCGCGGACGCGTGCGAGGCCATCGCGAAGAAGGCCGCCGGTTCCGCGCGCCCCGCGACGCTCCTCTTCGACACCGGCCGCTGCGAACTCGCGGCGCAGCGCGACTTCTACGACGCCGGGTCGAAGCAGTTCGTGTGCGGCTTCAACCCGGACGGCCCCGCGGACGACACGGTGCTCGTCGCGAAAGCCGTGGACGACGACACCGGCGCGACGCTCGGCACGGTGGTGAACTACGCCTGCCACCCGACGACGCTCGCGTGGGAGAACACGCTCATCAGCCCGGACTACGTGGGCGCGATGCGCGAGGTGGTGGAGCAGAACACCTCTGCGCCGTGCCTGTTCATTCAAGGCGCGTCCGGCGACCTCGGCCCGCGCGAGGGCTACGTCGGGGACGTGCGCGTCGCCGACCGCAACGGCCGCGAACTCGGCTTCGCGGCGCTCTCGGCGCTGGAAGCGCTCCCGCCGCCGTGTACGGCGTTCGAGTTCGCCGGGCCGGTCGTGTCCGGCGCGATCCTCGGTTCGTGGACGCACAACCCGGTGACCGACGCGGAGCGGAAGCGGTTCGCCGCGTGGGGGACGCGCCGGTTCGTCGTCGCGCTGCCGTACCGGCTCGACCTGCCGACCGTGGAGAGCACGAAGGCCGAACTGGCGAAGTGGGAGGCGGAGGAAGCCGTCGCCCGCGCCGCGAA
>JAYUBA010001050.1:0-4255 GCA_043741075.1 Frigoriglobus sp. | reverse complement strand
CCAGATACAAGCGCGGGGCCGCGCCGGGCACTTGGAGGCTCAGAACCGTTAGACTTCTGAGATGTCCAGTTCCTTTGCAAGATGCAGAACGAAAGCTTTGTAATGCTCCTCCGCGCGGATATTTTCGCCCTCCTGAATTAACTGAACGACAGGAAGGACAAGATCTTGGAAGACATGCTCCCAGAGATGTTTGCATTGCGTGGATATTTCGATTGACTGAACTATTAATGGTGCGATTTGGTAGTAGTGTCTAACAAGGCTGGCACCGGCGGGTGTTGCTAGTAAATGACGGTCGCGGTAGGAACGCAGTGTAGTCAATTCATGGCAATCATCCGGCATCCCCAAATGTTCAACACAAGCCGAGGTAAGCAAGCAAAAGGATTGACCTCGATCTCGCGCGCATCCGCGCTGCCGATGCCGAATCCTTTTTTCGGTCATCCGTTGAGATAATTTCGCGGCCGCGATGGGTCTACTGTACTTTAAAAAGTACGTCTCGGAAAACACGAATGCGGCAGCACATTTCGGACATACCCAATGGCGTGTGATGATTGGCACAGTTATGTCCTTGTGCTAAATGGCGCTATCGAATATTTCATCAAATAACTGATCGGCGATTTTCTTGGTGGCGAACCACTTGAACAGTTTCTTAGTCTTCTCTGTGTCGAGGTGAAGGTTCGCTATCTTGCCTATTGCTTCCTGCTCTTCTGTAGAGATACCGTCATTGACTCCAGCTATTTCAAGTGCAAGTACGAGCAAGGAGGCGAATAATTCGAAAGGGATCGCTTTGGCTTCTGTCAGAATTTCAGGAGTAATGACTCGGCTAGAATCAATCAAGCTAGCGACAGTCTGTTTGTCAATAGTCATCCCCAAAGCACCGACCATTTCGATGAGTTTGTCCTTCTCTTCAACAGAGAGCGAACCATCCGCCCAAGCAAGGCAGGCGAGGACTTTCAGGGAAGTCTCTTGTTGCTTAACATCCACACCGGACTCCTCAGCAAGCGGGTAGGTGCGCCCAAACGCGCAGACTAACCGCCCGACGTTCGGTCCGCAACCCCTTTTCAGCTTCCCGCCGGGGTGATAGGGCGCGTTCAGGAACGGCATGTGTTCAGGAAGGGTTTGCCTGTGGTCGGCGTTCGCACGGTTATGGTGTGTCTGAAGTGAAGGCAATCCGTTAAACTGACCGTGACAACTCTCCACGGTCGGCGGGTCGGGCATGCTCCTCCTTCAGTGCGGCTTCGCGAATCACCGGTGCGTCATCTGGGGCGAGCGCACCCCCACCGCGGGCGATACCGTTTCACACCCGACCGCGAAGCGCCACGCAGCGCACCCCTTCGCGGCAACGGGCGATGAACTGAGCGCCGCCCTCGCGGCCACGCAAACGACCGCCACACGCGATTCGCTCACGGTCTGGTTGCCCACCGTCGCGGGTTCCCCGGTGCCGTCGTCGCCGCTGCTCGGCGACACGCCGGAGGGCAAGTCGGAGTTGAAACCCTGGCTGGTGCCCGCGTGCGTCCCGCGAGCCGATAGCGTTCTTGCATTCCTCGCCGGCATCGGGGACCGTCCGACACTCGCCCCCGGTGTCGGCGTCGGCGTCACCCTTCGGTACTGGAGTGCGGCGCTGCGGTTCGGAGCCGCGCTCGTCGCACGCGAACGGTTTCTCCCCGATGTGGTTCAACGCGAAAAGGAGTGGCTCGCGCGGTGGACGCCGACCGTCACCGGTCCCGACCTCGCCCGGTTCGACCGGCTGGCGAAGGCGATGCCGCCCGCGTGCCGGGCGCTCGGCGACGCGCTCCCCGAACACCCCGCCGCGGACGCGTTGCGCGCGTTCGTCGAGTTCGCGGTCGATCAACTCGTTCGCGGAACCGCACACGAGAAGCCCCGCAAGGAATTCGACAGCGTTCACGACCGGTGGCTGCACGCGCTCAAGTCCGCGACCGGCGCGATGGGCGGGAGTGACACCGAGGTGTCACAACTGGCCGGGCAGGTGCGCGAGTGGCGGTCGCCCATCGCCGCGACGCTAGCCGCCCCGTTCCGCCTCTGCTTCCGGCTCGACGAACCCGCCGAAGACGCCCGCGCCCAGACGTGGCACGTCCGCTATTTACTCCAGGCCCACGACGACCCAAGTTTGCACCTACCGGCCGCCGATGTCTGGGCGGGAAAGGCGCGCGTCGCCCGCACCGATCCGAAGCCGATCCTGCTGGCCGGGCTGGGGCAGGCCGCGAACCTCAGCCCCGATGTCGAAGCGAGTCTCAAGGCCGCCACGCCGACCGGGTTCACCACCACGACCGACGGCGCGCACCGCTTCCTGAACGAGACCGCGTGGCTGCTCGAACAGGCCGGGTTCGGCGTGCTCCTGCCCGCGTGGTGGACCGGCCACGCCACGAAACAGAAACTCGAAGTGACGGCGAAGGTGAAAAGCCCGCCGATGTCCGGCGGCGGCGGGCTGTCGCTCGAAGACCTCGTCGAGTTCCGGTGGGCTGTGGCCGTCGGCGACGAGGAGTTGACGCTCGCCGAGCTGGAGCAGCTCGCGAAACTGAAGGCCCCGCTCGTCCGCCTGCGCGGGAAGTGGGTGCAGGTGAACGCGGACGACATCCGCGCCGCCATCGAGTTGCTCAAGAAGAAGCCCGCGAGGTTAGCGGCCCGCGACGTGATGAAACTGGCGCTGGGAATCGCTCCCGAGGGCACGCCGGTGCCCACCCGCGGCGCGACCGCGTCCGGCTGGGTGGAAGAATTTCTGAACGAACTCACGACCGCGACGTTCGCCGAACTGGACCCGCCGGCCGGGTTGGAGGCCACGCTGCGCCCGTACCAACTTCGCGGCTACTCGTGGCTCGCGTTCCTGCGGCGCTGGGGGCTGGGCGCGTGTCTGGCCGACGACATGGGACTCGGCAAAACCGTGCAGGCGCTGTCGCTGCTCCTGCGCGACCGCGAAAGCGGGGAGAAGAAGCCCGTCTTGCTGGTGTGCCCGATGTCGGTGGTCGGGAACTGGTCGCGCGAGGCCGCGCGGTTCGCGCCGAACCTCCCGCTCCTGATCCACCACGGGCCGGATCGCGCCCGGACGAAGGCCGCTCTCAAGCGGGCCGCCGCGAAGGTCGCCGTCGTCCTCACGAGCTACGGGTTGCTCGCGCGCGACCAAAAGTTGTTCGAGCCGATGAAGTGGTCCGGGGTGATTCTGGACGAAGCGCAGATGGTAAAGAACCCGAACACGAAGACCGCGCAGGCCGCCCGCGCGATGACCGCCGAGTACCGCATCGCTCTGACGGGCACGCCGGTCGAGAACCACGTCGGCGACTTGTGGGCGCTCGGGCAGTTCCTCAACCCCGGATTGCTGGGAAGCGCGGCTGCGTTCCGGCGCGAGTTCTTCACTCCCATTCAGCGGCACCAAGATGTCGAGGCGATGGAGCGGCTGAAGAAGCTCACCGGGCCGTTCCTGCTGCGGCGACTGAAGACCGACCCCACCGTGATCCGCGATCTGCCGGCGAAGATCGAAACCACCGAGTTCTGCACGCTCACGCGCGAGCAAGCCTCGCTCTACGCCGCGGTGGTGAACGAACTGGACAAGGACATTACCGGGGCCGAAGGCATTCAGCGGAAGGGGATGGTGCTCGGCGCGCTCTCCAAACTGAAGCAGGTGTGCAACCACCCGGCGCAGTTCCTGGGCGACCGGTCCGCGCTCCCGAACCGGTCGGGCAAACTCACGCGGCTCACGGAGATGCTGGACGAGTTGCTCGCCGCCGGCGACAAGGCGCTCGTGTTCACGCAGTTCACCGAGATGGGCGACATCATCCGCCGGCACCTGCAAGACACCTTCGCCCGCGAGGTGCTGTTCCTGCACGGCGGCAGTTCGCGCAAGCAGCGCGACGCGATGGTGGAGCGATTCCAGTCGCCTGACGGCCCGCCGGTGTTTCTGCTCTCGCTGAAGGCCGGCGGCACCGGGCTGAACCTGACCGCCGCGACGCACGTGTTCCACTTCGACCGCTGGTGGAACCCGGCCGTCGAGACGCAGGCCACCGACCGCGCGTTCCGCATCGGGCAGACGCGTACCGTGCAGGTTCACGCGTTCGTCTGTTCGGGTACACTGGAAGAGAAGATCGACGAGATGCTGGCCCGCAAGCGCGGCGTGGCCGCGCAGGTCGTCGGCACCGGCGAGGCGATGCTGACGGAACTGGGCGACGATCAGTTGCGCGCGGTGCTCGCACTGCGCCCCGATGCCGTGGAGGACTGACCATGTGGTTCGGCGATTTCTACCCGAAGT
>JAYUBA010001049.1:0-4258 GCA_043741075.1 Frigoriglobus sp. | reverse complement strand
GTCACCCGCAGTACGCTCATCGGCAACCAGGCGATCGGCGGGACCGGCCCCACCGGCGGAGCCGCCCGCGGCGGTGCCATCGTGAACCTGAACCGCGGCACCCTCACCGTGACCGACTCGCTGCTCCTGCTGAACGAGGCCGTCGGCGGGGCGGGCACCGTCGGCAACGGCGGCAACGGCCAGGGCGGCGGCATCTTCAACGGCGGTCCCATCCCGATCGGCGTGCCTCACCTCACGCTCGATAGCAGCATCGTCGCGCTCAACCGGGCCGCCGGCGGGGCCGCGGGCTCCGGCGGCAGCGCGGGCCTGGGCCTGGGCGGCGGCCTCTACCTCGCGCCGGGCGGGGTCGCGTCCGCCGACCCGTGGACGTTCATCTTTGCCAACGACGCCTCCACGAGCAACGACGACGTGTTCGGGATCCTGGTCTAAACGCGCGCGGCACTGGAACGAGTGGCCGGTGGGGTCCGAATCGCCAAGTAAGCCCCACTGGCCTGGCACCGCCCTGGCGCAAGGTCCGCGCCGGGACGATGTGTCTCCCTTGTATCGCAGACTCCACGGAGATCGCATCGACGGCAGCAGCAATTCGCTGTTCACCAAGAACCCGGTGGCATCGGCACGATCCGGAACGACGAGTGATAAAGCGGCCGGTGAGGTCGGGACCGAACATCTCTCGTAGTCTGGGCGCGACCTCGCCCGGTTCCAGAGCCGGAGTGGGGGCCGCCGCAGATGGGACCGTGCGGCTCGGCGTCCCACGCCGAGCGGGCGGATGGCCCGCTCGGCCGCCGCGTTGTCGATTGCCAGCCGGCCGTCGGTCCGGTAGACGCCGAGGGTGGCCCACCGGTTCGTGGCGTACGTACTCGCCTCGCCGATCGTGGACTTCGGCAGCACCCGCGGACGCTGCTCGGCCAGCCAGTCGGCGAACGCGGCCAGGACAGGACCCGATGTTGTTGGCGGTACGCGGCGAGGTCGGTCCCGGTCAGCCCCTTCTGCTCCGCCGCCTGCTCGACCGCGGACAGGGCGCGGATGCGGGCGCGGGTCTCGTGCGCCCGCTCGGGGTCGGACAGTCAGGCGTCGAAGAAGTACCGGCGGGCATGCGCCCAACACCCGGCGTGTCGAGCACCGGCCTCATACAGCGGGTCGTACCCGGCGTACCCATCGACTTGGAGGAACCCCTTGAAGTCCTTCAGGAACGCCGCCGGAAACTCTCGGCCTCGTCCAACGGACAGGTCGAACACGGTGTATGGATTCGCGGCGTCGCCGACGTACACCCAGGCGTGGGCCGTCCGCCGCGGGGCGAGGAGCGGCACCGGGGTGTCGTCGGTGTGCAGCGCGGCCGAGAGCCGGACCCGGTCGCACATCAGCCGGTAGAGCGGTTCGAGTACCCCGGCGGACGCGATGATCTGGTCGCACAGGGTGGACCGGGGCACGTCCCACCCGAGCCGCCCGAGGATCGACTCCCGGCGGTACAGCGGCAGGTGGTCACAGTACTTCGACACGATGACGTGCGCGAGAAGCCCGGCCGTTGCAGGACCTCTCGGGATCGGCTCCGGCGGAAGCGGCGGTTGAACGATCTGGGGATCTTCTCCCGATCCGATCATCCAGCGACCGGGGGTTTGTACCGCGGTCGAGTCTTGGCGGACCCGAGTTCGACGCCCCCCAGGATCATCACCAGTTCGGTCGCGGCGATGCTCACCTCGGCGGTGTCCGCCTTCGGGAAGACGAACGTCCCCTTTTCCAGTCGGCGGAGGTAGAGGGCGAATCCGTCCCCCTGCCAGGCCAGGATCTTCAACCTGTCGCCCCTCTTGTTTCGGAACACGTACAGGTCGCCCGAAAGCGGATCCTTGGCCAAGTGGGATGTCACCACCGCCTGGAGCCCGTCGAAGCTTTTGCGGCCGTCCTGCGGGGTAGTGCAGATCCAAATCCGGCCGGTCAGCCCGCGGGTCAACACGACGCACCCCGCAGCGCAAGGACCAGCCGGGCGACGGCGGTCGGGTCGGCACCGACCGGGACGCGGACGACCAACCCGCCGGGGACGACGATCTCGACGGTCGGGTCGGGGATCACCCGAACCGCGGCGAACGACGGATTCGTGGTTGGCGGGGGCGGTGCGTTCGGGGATGGCTCCCGTCGTGCGAGTTCACGCCGCTTGGCGAAGGAGGTGGACGCGCCGAGACCGCGAGCGGTGCAGAACGCGGTGACGGACTGGCCCGACTCGTTCCAGGCGATGATCGTGTCTCGCCAGAACTGCTCGCGGTCGGCGCGGCGGCGACGGGCCTTCGGCATCGGTGGAACCTCCTCGTGGGTGAGAAAGCCCTGATCCTACATGACCCCGCAAGGCGTCCCGAGACCGGACGCTTACCTCGCAGCTGAATTACGCGGAACGGCTGACGGGTGTGGAGCAGCGGATCTCGACCGGGGGAGTGGAGTACGCGGTGCGGTTGCTGGAACGCTGGGTTGGGGAGAACGGCCGGAACAACGTTCTACTCCACCTCGCCACGCGATTTCGCAGTTCCGGTCAGTCTTGGGAACACCGGTATTGGGACGACACCTTCCAGTTGGTGGCCGCGCCGGACGGGTACTTCGTCACACTGTTCACGAAGAAACAGGATCCGAGTGAGAAGGTGGTATCCGACTTTATGTCAGGCCGGTTCGAACGCGTCGAGCCGATCCGGTCGCAGCCGCGGCCCACACTCCTGTTCCGGTCGGTTCTGTCGTACGGCGCGGAACAGGCCTTCGGCTCACTCGCCGAGGACGCGTCGTTCCCGGTCATTTACCCGCGCGAACCGGCGGACACCGCCGGCGGGCCGGACGAGCGCCGCCCGAGAAACATCGCCCCCTTTCTCTCCAACGGCCGCGCCCTGTGGATCGGGTACTCCTTCACCGAAGAGAAGGCCCACCGCTTCGCTCTCCACAACGCTTCGCAGTGCGACCGGCGAATCGTCACCTACTGCCAGCCCGCACTCTCCCAGCACCACCGGTGCAACCGCCCGAACGTCCAAGTGGTGTCGTTACCCAAGCTCCTGGAGTTGGCGTCTCCTGAAACCCGGCGGAGCTACATGCCGCACGCCCGGTTCCTGTTGAACAACCTCATCGATGCCGCGGTCGCACTCCCGTCCGCCAGCGTCGAGGAACTCGCCGGACGGATCCCGCTTTCGGCCGGGGCGAAGATGCCGATTCACACCTCGGCGGTGCGCGAGGCCAGAATCGGACTCGGCCTGTGCATCGAGGACGCCGGTGACGGCGCCGATTTCCTCGCCTGCGCCAACCTGCTCAACGCGGCGCTCAACCCGAAACTCGGCGCCTACGACGGCTGCCTCCAGCCCGAGACAGTAGTGTACTCGTTCAAGTCGGTCGTGGGGGAGGCACTCGAGAACATCGCCGCCACCCCGATCAACGGGGTGGCGTGCGACTTCAGCCCCGATGGGATCACCTACGTGACCGTCCTGGGTGTTCAGTTCAGCTTCCACTCAATCCCTCGGACCAAAACGCTTGAGGCGTACATCGCTTTGGGCCGAAACGTTCCCCAGCCGTGGTCGGGAGTTCGGCTGCAACCGATCGCGCCCCTCATTATGGACTGGGCCTCCGCTGTGGCCGGTGGCGTGGCGCACATGCGCGCCACGCGGTAACTCGCGGTCGCTCTTAACACCGTCCTTTCCAACGCCCGCGGGCTGACGCATCGAGCGCCGCAGCAGATGCTCTCGCTCAGCCGCCGAGTTTTCCCTCGACCCGTTGGGACGGACGGCCCCGCCGCCCGTTAGAGGTTCGGTGAAGGGTGACACCTTCGAGGGGGCGAGCGATGGGCAGTACTGGTTCGGGTTCAGACTGCGGCGCCGCGCGGCGGTTGGACCAGATCCGCGGCGGCGCGCCGGGCCGCCCGCCGAGTGTGCGCGTCCTGGCGGGATTCTCCCAGAACACCGCCTGCCGACTCGCCGCCCTCGGGTTCGCCGCCGGGGTGGACTTCGACCGGCTGCTCGCCGGCACCCGGTTCCGCCCGGCGGTGGTCGGGCCGCTCCGGCCGCCGATCGAGCCCACTACCGGCCGCTCGTCCGCCGCGCGTGGGACCTGCTGTGGCGGTGCCGCAACCGCGAGCTAGCGCGGCTCGAGGCACCGTCGGTCGGGCGCCGGTGCGACGCCGACCGGCAGGAGTACACCCGGCACGTCGATTGGCTCAACCGCAACGGGCTGCGGCGCACCCGGCAGACGCCCGTCAGGCGGCGATGACGCTCCGCAACATCGAGGAGGCCGGGCGCCTGCTCGA
>JAYUBA010001048.1:0-4263 GCA_043741075.1 Frigoriglobus sp. | reverse complement strand
GTCCGGCTTCCAGGACGTCGTCGCCGCCGCCTTCGCTGGCTCCGGCGAACAGGGCTGGCTCGAAGGCAGCACCCAGCCGCCGCGCTTGCCGGCGACGTCCCCGCCGGCGACGTCGAGCTCGAAGGGCGGTTGCAGCGTGCAGGCCGCGGGCGTGCACGGCGTCCACGAGGGCTGGTGGCGCGGTGCGCTGACCGTCCTCGCGCTCGTCTCTGCCGCCGCATCGCGCCGCCGCCGCGGTCGCGCGCGTCGGCTACCGCACGCACTTCCAGACCGCCGCGCGGCTCGGCCGCTTCGACCTGTACCACGAACCGAACTTCGTCCCGTTCCGCACCGGCCTGCCGCTCGTCGTCACCGTCTTCGACCTCTCGGTGCTGCTGTTCCCGCAGTGGCACCCGGCGGAGCGGGTGAAGGCGCACGAGCACGCGTACACGCGCGGCGTCGCGCTGGCGGACCACGTCATCGTCGGCACGGAGGCGGTCCGCGCGGAGGCGCAGCGGCACCTGGGCCTCGCCCCGGACCGCGTGACCGCGATGCTGTGCGGCGTCGGCCCGCAGTTCCGTCCGCAATCGGCGCAGGTGATCGCCGCGACCCGCGCGAAGCACAGCCTGCCGCCGCGGTACACGCTGTACGTCGGCACCATCGAGCCGCGGAAGAACATCGGGATGCTGCTCCGCGCGTTCTGCGACCTGCCGCCGGAACTGCGCGACGCGTGCCCGTTGGTACTCGCGGGCGGATGGGGTTGGAAGACCGATGCCGAACGCGCGCTGTTCGAAGCCGAGGCGAAGCACAAGGGCGCGCTGCACATCGGCTATGTGCCGGATGCGGACTTGCCGGCGCTGTACGCAGGGGCGGACGCGCTGTTGTACCCGAGCTTCTACGAGGGGTTCGGGATGCCGCCGGTGGAGGCGATGGCGTGCGGCACGGCGGCGGTCACGTCCACGGCCGACGCGGTGCGCGAGGTGGTCGGGCGGCACGCGCTGACGCTCGACCCGAACGACTTGTCTGGCTGGCGCGACGTGCTGAAGCGGATCGCGTCCGACCGGGACTACCTGGCGGACTACCGCCGGCGCGGCCCGGCGCACGCGGCCACGTTCACCTGGGAGGCGTGCGCCCGCGTCACGCACGGCGTGTACCGCAAGGTGCTGGGGCTGGCGGAACCGGACGCGGCCTCAACCCGCCGCGCCGCGTGACGCTTCGGCTTCTGACTCACCCTGCGGGAGTTGGAAGGATGATCTGGACCGGGAACCGGGTCGCAGCGGATGCCTGAACTCCTTCCACCGCGGACCGGAGTTGCGCCACGAACGCGTTCACCTCGGCCGCGCTGGCCGATGAATCGCACCGGACGCGGATCGTGATTTCCGTTGCGCGGATCGGCGTTTCGGATTCGATGATCTCGAACGAGTCGGTCCGCACCTGAAGTCCGACGACCGGCCACGTCTCCTCCTCGTCAGTCAATTCCGGTCCGTCGGGTTCGACGACCTCGAACGAGTCGCTCCGCGGTCGCGGCCGTCCAACGGGGAAGGTGTCTTCGGGTGTCACGACTCATCCTCCAAACGGACGACCACGCGCGCCAACACATCCGTCTCACTTCGCAACACGATCTCGTAAATGCCCGGCCGGCGGAAGGGGACGCGCCGGATCGGAACGGCGTAGTGCCGCACCGCCAACCGGTCCTCGCCCATATACACCCGAAACGAACGGAGTGGGCGAACCCGCGCGTCCAGATCGAATGACAAATCGAGGTGGAACGTGTGGGTTCCGGTGGCGTCCGACAGTTGACAGAACAACCACAGTTCGCTGGCCGCGAACGGGTAGCCAATTCCCGGCGGCGGGCGGAGCGCGAAGAACGGCCCGTCGAGCGTGTACCGGTTTGGGGTTACCGTGGTGTCGCAACTCACCCCCATGCACGGGATGAACTGCCGAACGACTGGCGGCGCGCTCGCGGGGTTCATCGCGTCGTTACTCTGCGCGGGTCACAAACAACGCATTCATCTTCCAGCGGAGGACACCGACACGCAAGAGCGATCCGTTTCGCGTCAGTGCCCGTCGCCGTTGCCGTCACCGTTGGCACCCGCGGCGACCGGCGTGAAGCCGACGTGCCGGTGCTGCTCCGCCAGGTCCGTCCGGTTCTGCCGGAACTGCTCCATCGCCCAGTCCCACTCCCACCCGTTCGTGTCGATGAACCGCAGGATCAGCAGGTTCTTCAACTCCTCGACCTCCGCGAAACTATAGCCGGCCGTCTGCCGCACCGCTTCGTCGAGGTCGAAGCCGGCCCGCACGTCCGCGTGCCACCGGTCCATGAGCCGGCGGCGGAGCGTCGCGTCCGGGAGCATGAAGTGCAGCACCAGGTCGATGCGGCCGGGCCGCTTGAACGCCGGGTCGATCAGGTCGAGCGAGCAGTTCGTGGTGAACACGTACACCACGCCCTCGTTCACCTGGATGCCGTCGAGCGCGCTGAGGAACACCGCCTGGTCGTCGGTCTCGCGGACCGTGTTGCGGTCCCGCAGGGCCACGTCCATGTCGTCGAAGAAGATGATGCCGCTGCGGTTGACGGTGAACAAGTCGCGCACCGCCTGCACCGGGTTGCACGACCGGCGGGCCGCCTGGTACGCGTCCGGCGAGACGATCTGGTACTCGTGCCCGGTGCGGCGGCACTCCTCCCACAGCCACCGGCACGCGCTCGTCTTCCCGTTGCCCGGCGGGCCGGTGAGCAGCAGCCCGCGCTTCGCCCGCCCGCCCAGGTCCTTGATCCGCTTCAGGTTGTTCCGGTCCAGGTAGCCGAGCGTGTTCTGCTTCAGCACGCCGAGTTGGTCGTCCGGCAGCACCGGCGGCTGGCTGCTCTCCACCTTCTGCCGGCTGGCCCGCAGCACGAGGCGGAACAGCTTCAGGTAGTCCGCCCGGGAGCAGACGAACAGGTCGTACGCGTTCTGGTCGTAGTCGCTGTGGACGAACGCGACGCACCGGGCGAACGGGATGTCCTTCAGCGCGTACACGCGGATGCCGAACGTGGTGTTCGGGTAGAACTTGGCGCGGGTGGTCCACTGGCGGACGAGCGCGCCGTCGAGCGGCACGAGCGGGCCGCGGGTGGCGCTCCCGACCAGCGCGTACACGTACCCGGCGGCGACGAACGCGACCGGGTCGGTCAGCCCCGCGGCCTTCGCGCCGGCCTCGACGAGGAACCGGTGGTCCGCGGAATAGGTGGTCAGTGGTGTCATGTGGTGGGGGCGAGAGCGTGACTGGGGCGGTTCCGCAACGACACAGGGAATGGTATAGAGGTTCGCATTACAGGGGGCGTCCGTCGATGTCCGTTGGGCGTGCCGCCGCTGGCGCTTTCGCCGTGATGGAGCGAAAGCGGCCCCCCGGCAGTTGCACTTGCACCCGCCGATTCGCGTCCGGTAAACTCCGGCACGCACACCGTCACGGCTGGAAAGGACTCCGCCCCGTGAAGCCCACGCTCTCGCGCACCGCCGCCGCCGAAGACGTTTCCGAACGCGACGCGGCCTGGTTCGAGGAACTGGCCGCGGGCGTCGCGCGCGGCCGCGCCGGCCTGCTCGCCCGCCAACAGCCCGACGGCCACTGGGTCGGCGAACTCGAAGGCGACACGATCCTCGAATCCGAGTTCGTGCTGCTCCTCGCGTTCCTCGGCAAGCTCGACGACCCGCGCATCCGGCCCGCCGCGAACTACCTGCTGAATCGCCAGCAGCCCGGCGGCGGGTGGGCGAACTACACCGGCGGGCCGGCGGAAATCAGCGCCTCGGTGAAGGCGTACTTCGCGCTGAAGATCGCCGGGCACGCCGCGAACGAACCGCACATGACGCGCGCGGCGGACGTCATTCGCGCCCTCGGCGGGGCGGAGGCCACCAACTCGTTCACGCGCTTCTACCTCGCGCTTCTCGGTCAGGTGCCGTACTCCGCGTGCCCGTCGGTGCCGGCGGAAATCATCCTCCTGCCGCGCTGGTTCTACTTCAACGTCTACGCCATGTCGGCGTGGAGTCGCACCATCTTCGTGCCGCTCAGCGTGGAGGACGCGCACAAGCCGGTCACGCGCCTGCCGGACGCGATGAGCGTCCGCGAACTGTTCCTCGCGCCGCCCGAAACGCCGCGCTGGCCCGCGAAGCCGACGAAGCAGTGGTTCTCGTGGACGAACGTCTTCCTCGGCGTGGACTGGTGCTTCAAGACGCTCGAACGGTGGGGGCTGACCCCGCTCCGCCGCCGCGCGGTGCGCGCGGCGGTGAACTGGATGCGCGAGCGGTACGCCGACAG
>JAYUBA010001047.1:0-4266 GCA_043741075.1 Frigoriglobus sp. | reverse complement strand
CTTCGAGGCGAGGGCCGCGAACTCGTCGGACTGGAGCAGCGCGTCGAGCGGTGTGAGGAGGGGCTTATCGGGCGCGGAGACCAAATTGGTGAACAGGTCTTTCTTGAAGTTCGTGTAGACATCGATCCCCCCACCGGGCTTGATGTCGATCGCGCGGTCACCGAATTCGAGCTTCGGCACTGCCCCGCGGCGATCGACGGCGACCACTGTCGGCACGAAGAACTCGACATCCGCGCACGCGAGCAACGCACTGTCCGCCGTCGGGTCGCGACGAAGGGCGACTTTGGTGTACGCGCTGCCGAAGTCGATAGAGAACACCCGCTCGGCCATCTCTCACCTCATACCTTCTCGACCACCGCTTTGATCGCCACGTAATCGCCCTCGCCCTCTTCCAACATCCATCCCGGCCGAACGATCTTCACCGGGTCGCCGGTGAACGTCGGCGTCCCGCACTCGTGATACCGCCCATCGAACGCGGTCAGCGAGTCGGCTTCGCCGATCATCTTGAGGCCGCTGACGTTCCACATCGCCGATTCGAGGTAGTCGCGCCCTTCGTGCTTGTTCTCCTTCCACGCGGCTCGCCACGTTTCGGCGAACTGCTTTGTCACGTCGCGGCGGAAGTCCTTCTCCTCGGTGGTCTTCGGCTCCGGGGCGATCTCGCCCCCGCCGGTGCCCGTCTCCGTGCGCTCGCGAAGCGGCGGCAAGTCGGTCGCCCGTTCGCCCTCCGCCTCCCACTCGCGCTTCAGTGCGTCGAGCCGGTTCTTGCGGCGCTCGTCGAACAACTCCAGCGCGCGGGCCAGCGCCTTCTTCGCGGCTTCCTCGGCCGCTTTCCGCTTGGCCGCGGCGGCGATTCGCGCCTCCTGCTCGGCCTTCTCCGCCGCGATGGCCTCTTCGAGCAGTGGAGTCAGTTCCGTCGCCGCGAGCGGAGTTCGACCGATCGTAGCCTGAATGAACTCGGCCCGCGCGCCGGGCGCGAGTGCGAGTGCGACGCCCTTCGCGAGCGCCCCGACCTTCTCCTCCGGTAGTTCGCGGGCGATGCGGTCGAACCCGGCCGGGGCGAGCGCGACGATTTCCGCCTTGCCCTCCTTGCGGACCACCGCGAGCAGCGGTTTCTCGGCGTTCATGCACTCCGCGATCGCGTCCTTGTTCGCTCCGGCCGCGGACGCGAAGAGACCGCCGTCCTTGCCCGTCAGCTTCACCTCGCCGGTTGTTGCTTCTGCCACTTTCAGAAGTGCGAGCCGTACCAAGTCCTCAACCGAAGCCGTCTTCTTAGCCACGTCCTTGACCTCACTGTCGGGAGTGTACTTGTCCGAAGCGGCGCACGATAGCGCATTCCGCCCTTACGCAGATCGCGAAGCCGATGCAACCGGCACAACCGGCGCAGTCGGAACTGTCAGTTATAGACGCGAGGGGACGGCGGGCTAGAGAACGCCCTTCGTGGACGGCACCCCGCTCGCGCGGGGGTCCGGTTCGGTCGCGGCACGCAGCGCGCGGGTACACGCCTTGAAGATCGCTTCGACGATGTGGTGCGTGTTCCGCCCGTGGTGCAACAGGACGTGCAGGTTGAACACGCCGGCCGAACTCGCGGCCCGCCAGAACTCCTCCGCGAGCTGCGATGAGAACGTGCCCAGCGTTTCCAGCGGAACATCTGCTCGCCACACGAGATAGGACCGCCCGCTCAGATCGACCGCGGCCGTCGCGAGCGTGTCGTCCATCGGGAGCGTGCAGTCGCCGAACCGCCGGATGCCGGTCTTGTCGCCGAGCGCCTGCACGAGCGCCTTCCCGAAGCAGATGCCCACGTCTTCGACCGTGTGGTGCGCGTCGATGTGCGTATCGCCCTTGCACGTCACGGTGAGGTCGAACAGGCCGTGCTTGGCGATGTGCGTGAGCATGTGGTCGAAGAAGCCCACGCCCGTGGACACCTGCGACCGGCCGGTGCCGTCGAGGTCGAGGACGAGAGCGATCTCCGTCTCGGCCGTCTTGCGCTCGATGCGTGCGGTTCGTCCCATCACAGAATCGCCCTCAACTCGGTGAGCAGCGTGTCAATCTCCGCGTCGGTGCCGACGGTGATGCGGAGGCCGTCGTAAGCGCCGTCGGGCGCGCCGACCGGTCCGGCCGGGTAGTTCATGTAGCGGACCAGAATCTTCCGCCGCTTCAACTCCTCGTAGATCGGCTTCAGCGGCTTGTGCGCGTGTCGGCACCAGAGGAAGTTCGCGTGGCTCGGCGTCACGTCGAAGCCCAGCGCAGCGAGTTCCGTCGTCATGCGCTCGCGGGTCGCGATGATCTTCGCCCGCACGTCGCGGAAGTAGTCCTGATCCTCGATGGCGGCGGTCGCGGCGGCGAGGCTCAGCACGTCGCAGTTGTAGGAGTCCTTCACCTTCGCAAGCTCGCGGACCACCTCCGGCCGCGCGATCGCGTACCCGAACCGGATGCCCGCGAGCGAGTACGCCTTGCTGAGGGTCCGGGTGATGATAAGGTTGTCTTTGTGTCCCGCGAGTTGCAAGCCGGTCCGCCATTCGGTGAAATCAACATACGCTTCGTCAAGAACAAGCGGCTTCGGAGCTAGTGCCTGCAGCAGTTCGCTTTGCTGGGCACGCGACGAGAGCGTTCCAGACGGGGAGTTCGGATTCGGCAGAAAGGTGATGTCCGCGTGCGCGACAGACGCCGCGAGTCGCGTCCAATCTGAGGTAAACCGCACGGCCTCGAACCGGGCACCCTGAATCTCCGCGAGGCTCTTGTAGAGGATGTAACTCGGGGTCGGCGACGCGATCAGCCCGCCTTCGGGCACGAAGGCGCGCGTGAGGATGGTGAGGATGTCGTCGGAGCCGTTGCCGATGAGGATGCTGTCGGGATCGACCCCCAGCACACGCCCCGCGGCTTCGCGGAACCGATCCCCCAGAGGTTGGGGATATTTCCGCAGGCTGTTGCTGGTGAGCGCGGCGCGGATCGCGTCGAACACCCGCGGGCTGGGCGGGTACGGGTTCTCGTTCGTGTTCAGCTTGACGATGTCGGGGTCGTTGAACTGCTCGCCGGGCACATACCCGGCCATTGCGCGGATGTTCGGTCGCACGGTCATGGCGAACGGCCTCGCCTACTTTTTCGCCGCCGGCGCCACCGGGGCGACGACGGGCACCTTGTCCGGCTTCGGCTTGGGACGGGCGGCGGGGCCGTTGTCGTTGGCCCGCATCTCGACGCTCGCGGCGTGACCGGTCAGCCCCTCCCGGTTCGCCAAGAACACCACGTCGCCGGCGATGTCTTTCAGCCCCTGGCGGGTGAACCGCATGATGCTCGTGCGCTTGCGGAAGTCGTTCACGTTCAGGCCGCTGGCGAACCGGGCGGTGCCGCCGGTCGGCAGCACGTGCGACGGCCCGGCCGCGTAGTCGCCCACCGCCACCGGCGTGAACGGCCCCAGGAACACCGCGCCCGCGCTGTCGATCTCTTCCACCAGGGCGTCGGGGTCGCGGGTCTGCACGTGCAAGTGTTCCGGCGCGATCGCGTTCACGCAATCGACCGCCGCGGCCTTGTTCGGCGCCAGCACCAGCGCGCCGTACCGTTCGAGGCTGTCGCGGGCGAGGTCGGCGCGGGACAGTTTCGCGAGCCGCTTCTCGAGCGCCGCGTGAACCTCATTGATGAGCGGTTCGTACCACGTCACCAGTATTGCGACGCCCGGCGAGTGCTCCGCCTGCGCGATGAGGTCGAGCGCCACGTAATCCGGGTGGGCGGAGTCGTCCGCCAGCACGATGATTTCGCTCGGTCCGGCGATGCAGTCGATGGCGACCTGCCCGAACACGTACTTCTTCGCGAGCGCGACGTACTGGTTGCCGGGGCCGACGATGATATCGACCGGCTTCAGCCCTTCGACGCCATACGCAAGCGCCGCAATGGCTTGCGCGCCGCCGAGTCGGTACACCTCGGTGATGCCGAGTTCGTGGCACGTCGCGAGCATCTCGCGGTTGTACCCGCCCTTATCGTTGGGCGGCATGCACACCGCGATCTGATCGCAGCCAGCCGCTTGCGCCGGGCACACGGTCATCAGCAGCGTGGACGGGTACGCCGCCGCGCCGCCCGGGCAGTACACGCCGACGCGCTTCAGCGGCCGGTAGCGCATGTGCAGTTCGTAATGCTCCGACACCGTCAGCAGGGCGTCTTTGTTCAGCAGCCCCATGTGGAACTGCATCACGCTGTCGCGGACGCGGCGGATGGCGTCGATGTATTCCGGATCGGCCGCGCGGAAGGCTTCGAGCAGCTCTTCCGGGGAAACTCGCA
>JAYUBA010001046.1:0-4271 GCA_043741075.1 Frigoriglobus sp. | reverse complement strand
GTTCGTCGAGGTGCAACTTCCGCAGCACCCGGCCGACGGGCGTCGCGCGACAATCCCCTCTCGTCGCCCACCTCGCGCCGGACCCGGCCTCACAGTTGTAGGTCATCGTCCGGATCTTGTAAATCCGGTAGTTCCGACCGCCCCGCCCGACGCGGACCTGGGAGTAAAAGCCGGGTCCGGGCGATGTCGCCCGGACGAGCGCCCAGGTCGTCAGAATTACCGGAAGGGCCACGAACAAGAGGCCCAGTCCGAGGGCGAGGTCACACGCCCGCTTGAACCGGTCCGCGCGGATCGGACCCTGGGACGGATTCGGGTTCACGGGCACGGGAACCGCGAGGGGCGCGGGGCGATGTTGGGCAACCATACTGATCCATCCCGGTGTGAGCGTCCAGGTACCATAGGCGAAGAGGTCACGACGGCCGGTCGCTCGGCGCGAGTGCTTGACCGAACTCGGGGAGTGCGCGCCGGAGGAACTCCTGACACGGACACGGGTCCGCGGTCTCTTCCCGCGCCCCCGCGACGAACTGCCGGACGACGTACAGTTTGTACAGTGCCGGTAAGCGGGCGAGTGGCAATCGCGGGTTCTCGGGCGCTTCCCAAGAGCGCCCGTCTCGGGACCACGCCCAATAAATTTCGAGTTGGACGGGAACGACCCCGGGCTTTCCGAACCGGGCCACCCGGAACGTCCCCTTCCGACCGTCCCCCCCCTCGACATCCTTCGTCCGGCCGTCGGTGAGTTGCCGGTAACCGGCGCCGGCGTAACAGACGTCCGGGGTGTGGACGCTGATCGGCCCGCCGCGCCCGCACACCAGAAGGACCGAGACGGCTTCTCGCGTCCGCGGGTTCCGGTACTCGCGATACACGCACCCCTTGATCCCCGCCCGCGCCATGTCGTCGGCTTCGTACGGGGCGTCCTCGCCCCGCCAATCGCCGGACGCCTTGGGGACGTAGTCGAGCCGGGCGAGCGCGTGTTCGAGTTGAGCCGACGGGCGCCACCGGTCCGTCTGGATCCCGTGGACGACGCCCGCCACGCCGACGACTACGGCGCCCATCAACAGCGGTCCGATCGCGTAACGCACGGCTGCTACCTCGCAGGTGTCTCAGGGGTGCCCGCGGGGAGCGCGGGGGTCGGTTTCGAGCCGTAGCCGTGGGTGTACTCGTGCGCCGCGGTCCGGACCCCGTTCGCGATCACCCCGGTCACCTTCGCCCGAACCGTCTGGAGCCGGGTGACGGCCTCACCGACGAGTGCGACCTGACTGACGCCCATCAGAACGGAGACGACGACCCCGTCCGCCTCGCGCGCCAGCAAGAGGGCGTCGGACACCAGCAACAGGGGGGAGGTGTCCACCACGACGAAGTCGAACTCCGCCTTGAGTCGCTCCTTCGCCGCCCGCCAGCCGTCGCCGACGAGCGCCCGACGGGTGGCCAGGGTCCACACCCCCGTGGTCATGACCGAGAGGCCGGGAACGCCCGTCGGGCGGGTCGCCGCCGCGCCGCCGACCTCCCCTTCGAGGAACTCGCACAGGCCGGGCGACAGGGGGATCTCGAACACCCGCTGCGCGGTCGGCGCCCGAAGGTCGCCGTCGATCAGGAGCGTCCGAAAGCCGGCCCGCGCGAGGCTGATCGCCAGGTGGCCCGACAACGAGGTCTTTCCCTCGCCGGAGACCGCGCTCGTCACCACCAGAACGCGCAGGTCGGAATCGTGGGTACCGTTCAGCAGCATCGTGCGGGTCGCGTCGATCGCCTCGACGAGGACGGGGTGCGACTCGTGCCCCTTTCCCGTACCCCGGCCCGCCGACGGAATCGCACCAATCAACCGGACACCCAGAGCGGCGGTCACGTCGTCGGTGTGGGTCACCCGCCGGGAGCGGTGTTCCCACATCACGACGGCCACGAACCCGACGACCAGCACCCCGAGCGCGGCGAGGAGCGTGTACTTGAGCCGTCGGTTGCCTTCGATGCCGGGCACGACGAACGGCTCTTCCAGTGACGTGACCCGTAGCGGTGCCCCGAGTTCGATCGTGATCTGTGTGATCTCGTCAGCGAGGCGGGTACTGAACTTCTCATTTTGACCGATCAGCAACTTGATGTTCTCGAGTTCCACTCTGTAATCGCTCGACTTGGCGATCTCTTTTTGGATGTCATCGACTTTGCGTTTCGCCAGTGCTTCTCGTTTTTTAATGGTCCCAGCCACCGCGCGAAGAGCAGCCAACCGGTCCAGTTCCCTCTGTTCGTTCCTCTTGCGGAGCGTGGTTTCGATCTGTGGTCGGAGTTTCTCTCGGTACTTGTCCCGCTGTTGTTTCGCGGCCTCGAGGTCCTCCTCCGCCTTCACGACCGCGGGCGGACGCGCGCCTTTTTGGAACAGGTCTTGCGCTGCCTTCAAAGCCTGTTGGGCCCGGATCGCCTCGTCCTCCCACTTCTTGAGTTCGGCGTTGCCGCGCAACCCCTCTTCAATTTCGGCAGGCGTCACGGGGGCCGCTTCGACCGAGCGGACGGTCCCAAGGTTCCACGGAAAAGTCAGTTCGGGACCGGCCTTGTCCTCCGCTCCCACACCACCGGGAGCGGGAACGCCAGCACCGGGGAGATCGAGTTCCGCCCCCTGGAGGTCGTCCCTGATGGCCAACAGACCCTGCTGCGCGCGTCTCAGTTCCTCGCGCAACTGGGAATCAGAAAAGGCCAGGTTCAGCGGATCTCTCGATCCGATGAGGTGAGAGATCTTGTCGATCTGCTTGTTGAACCGGTCCAGTTCGGTGCGGTACGCCTGGTTCGCTTTTCCCAACTTGTCGAGCCGCTCATGGCGCATGCCGTTATCGCTTTTGTCCACGTCCGCCAGGTACGCCTTGCTCACGGCTTCGAGAATCGTGCGGAGTTCGTCGGGATTATTGCCCTCAATCGAAACTCGCATGAACTCGCTGTTCGTGCGAGACTCGACCTGCAGGGCGCCATCCAACCAGACGAGGGCGTCGGTCTGCTTTCGGACCACGTCGAGGTTCTGAACCGCGGGCTGTTTCAAGACGCCGATCAGGGTCAGGCGCCGTTTCACCAAGGCCACTTGTGACTGTCGGTACGATCCGAACTCGACCCGGCTCTCGATCGTCGAGTTGAGGAGAACGGGTGCCTGTGCCGAGATGTGGAAGATGGTCGCCGCAGTGGCCTTTGGGAGAGGGAGGAAGAACCACACGGCCGAGCCCACCCCCGCCGCGAGGATCGCCACGCCGAGCAGCGTGAGCGGGCGCCGTTTGACGGCGTGGGCGACCGCCCGCGCGTTCAAACCGCCGCCCCGTTTTTCGGTGCCGGGAACCCTTCCCTCGTCGCTCGACTGAACCATGACCGCCCTCGAATCCAGATCCCTAGTTTGTTGCGACCACCGACGCGTTAGCCGGGCTCTCCGTTCGGTATCGGGAGGAGGGATCTCTTGAGGACGAACAGTTCCCCCAAGAGCATCACCAAGGCCAGCGGCATCATCAGCCAGCCCGCGAGGTCGTGGAACACCATCCGCGCCCAGTCGCCCCGCTCCGCCTCGAACAAGACCCCGGTCAAACTGATCCGAACGACGTTCGCCACCACCGCGATGGGGACCGCGCTCACGACGATGAGCAGGCGCTCCACGAGGCTTCGCTTGGCGAGAATCGCGACCCCGGTCGTCAGCGCGAAGAACGTCACCAACATGTTCAGCCCGTTACAGGCCTCGACGACCCCCAAACGGGCGTCACTCAAGAGGATAATGTTGCCCTCGGCGACTGCCGGAACGCCGACCGTTTGGAGGATGTAGGTACTCGCAAGCGTCGCCACCCTCTGGAGGGTTCCGCCCAACATCGTTTGGACCCGATAGGGCAGCGGAATTATAAAGGCGAGAAACAGGATCGCGGGTGCGGCCCACACGAGCGCCCGTCGCCCCCCGGCAGCACCGGCCAGGCCCGCCAGGACGACGAGTAACGAACCGGCGTCGAGCCACGGTTGGTAAAACACGTGGCCCGCGAACCGCAGCCCCACGCCCACGAGGACCAAACCGACCCCCCACCAGCGGGGACGAGAGTCGTGACCCGACAACTGCCCCCGCCGCTGCCAGAGCAAATAGCCCGCGAACACCGGAACCAAAAACCCGTGCGAGTATTGTGGGTCAGTGGCCCACCTCTCGCCGATGTCCCTGAACGTCCCCCAATACGCCCAACCCAAGATGGTCAGAGCGCTGAGGCATGCCAGAAGTAACGGCCGCCGGGTTGGAACGGGGTCCATAAAACCGAAACCTGTCAGGATTAGCAATCGTCGCA
>JAYUBA010001045.1:0-4275 GCA_043741075.1 Frigoriglobus sp. | reverse complement strand
GAGCGGTGGTCGTTCGACCGGCTCGCCGAACTGCGCAAGCCGGACGGGTCCGAGGCGGTCGCCCGGTTCATCACGGGCGTGGTGGAACAGGGCGCGACGCGCGCGCAGTTCGACGCCCCGGTCGGCCCGTACCTGCGCGAACTGGCCCGCACCGCCGAAGGGGCGACCGCCGCGCGCCGGCCCGACGCCGGCCTCCTCTCGGACCGCCGGCGCGCGCACCTGCGCCGCGGCGACCGCTTCCGCCTCGACTGGTCGTACCTGAAGACCTTCGTGCCCGACCGGGTGTACCTGTCGCAGTGGGAGATCCTCCGCGAGTTCCCCGAACTGACGAACGATTTCGCCATCCGCCGCCTGTGGCCCGGGCGCCGGCTCACGTGGCAGTACGTGTTCGTCGGCCCGGCGAACACGGTCACCGGCCTGCACTACGACTTCCCGAGCAACTGGTTCTGCCAGGTCCGCGGGACGAAAGAAGTGCTACTCGTCACCCGCGACCAGTCGCGGCACATGTGCCCGTCGCGGAAGTTCGACTGGGGCGCCACGCTGAGCGGGATCGACATCACGCGCCTGGCCGAGCAGGGCCGGGAGCGGGCCGCGTTCGAGCAGGTGCGCGGCCACTACGCCCGCGTCGAGGCCGGGGACGCGCTGTTCATCCCGAAGGGGACGTGGCACGCGGTCGTCGCGCTGGAGCCGTCGATCAGCCTGGCGGTGTTCGGCCTCACGCCGGCCGAGGCGGTGATCCGCGGCGGGTGGGCGGAGTTCAAGGGTCTGCTCCACCGCCTCCGGTTGTACCGGTGGGGGAGCTGTGCCTGTCACACGGCGCGGTGATTTGCTTGGCCGTAGCGCACGCGGCCCGAGTGCATTCCAAAGGGCACGCAGGCCGCGTGCCCCACTCAATACTTGAACTCGAGTTGTGCGGCCACGAACGGACCGGGGGCGAGGTCGAGGCGGTTCCGGCCGCGGAACGACAGCCCGCGGTTCTCCACGAAGAAGCGGTCGAACGCGTACCCGCCGGTGAACCGGAAGTCGATCCGCTGGGTGGCCTGCCACCCGAACCCGCCCTCGAGCAGCTTCTGGTACAGGAACGTTTGGACGTTCTTGTTCCGCCGACCGGCCCGGAACCAACTCTGGTTCGTCCACTCGAAGGCGGTGAACACGCGGGCGTGGTCGGTGAAGTGGTAACTGGCCCGCGCCACCACGTCGGTCAGGGCCGCGTAGTTGAACTCGAATTGGAGTTCCGTGGTCGGGCGGTAGTCGATGGTGACGAACGGGAACCCGACGATCGCGGTCAGCCGCTGGCTGTGGTATTCGTACGCCACGCCGGGCACCGGGATGTTCCGCCCCAACTGCCCGTTCGACGTGCTCACGACGTAGAACAGCACCCCGTTCCGGTCGCCGTCCG
Source organism: Frigoriglobus sp. (assembly GCA_043741075.1). GTDB lineage: Bacteria > Planctomycetota > Planctomycetia > Gemmatales > Gemmataceae > Gemmata. The sequence continues at coordinate 2,876 of JAYUBA010001045.1, read as the reverse complement.
GCATCCGGACGAAGGCGAGGGCCGACAGCGTGGCCTCGGCCAGGCTGTGGAACGGGCGGTCGCTCGCGGTGCCGAAGTTGAGCGCGCCCCCCGCGCTCCACCCGCCGCCGAACTGGTGGACGTACCCGCCGCCGGCCTGCGCGTCCCAGAAGGCGCGCGGGAACCGGACCCGGTCGGTCGGGAGGAGCGCGTTCGAGCGGACCTCCAGCACGCGGGCGGACCCGTTGGCGAACAGCAGGTCGGTGTCGGTCGCCGCGCCGGCGGCGGTGACACCGAACTGGTAGTTCGTGAGGGCCATCCGCGCGGCCTGGCCGCGCACCGGGGCGCGCGGGTACCAGGACAGCCCGGCGCCGTCGGGCACGCCGGCGCTCGCGCCGAGCGCCTCGATCGTGGACCGGAGGGAGTTCGGGACGCGGTCCGGGGACACCCCGTTCGCCGGATCGGCGTCGGGATCGGCGCCCGGCGGGTCGTCTTGTCCGAACGCGGGAGCCGCCGACACGAGCAGCGCGGCGGCGACCGCATACATGTGGTAGAAACGTGACACGCGGCGACCTGGACTCGCGGGAGTGGGGCACGGTTCGCCGCCCCGAGCGCCGGGGGGCGAGGCGACGGCGACCGGGGTCACTTGACCCCGGTCAGTTCCATGACCACCTTGCGCCCGTCCCACTTCATCTCCTGCCGGATGGCGCGGCCGTTCTTGTCGAACCACCACTCGGCCGCGACATCTTTGCCGGTCAGTTTGAACCGCGTGCCCTCGACCACCTGTCCGTTGAGCGCGACCTTGCAGGCGCCCAGCGGTTCGACCCGCACGGCCGTTTCGGAACCGTCCTCGGCGTCGAACAGGACCGCATCGCGGGCCTTGTCCGCGGCCGGAACCCGGACCCCGCTCGCGGTGAGCACGTCGGCACCGATCTTGCGGCTGTCCCGGTTGACCGTCACCGTCAGGCCGCGCTCGCCGGCCGCGGCGCTCACGGTCCGCTTCTTCCCGTCGTCGTTCGACTTCGCTTCCAACGACGCCAACTGGCCGTTCTTCCAGACCTCGACGCTGTTCAGTTGGTACGTGTACGTATACAATGCCGCCTTAACCTTCACCTCGGCGACGACGGTGCTGGTCTCGGTCCCGTCCGCGGCGACGGCGGTCGAGATCGTGTAGGTGCCGCCCGCCTTGCCGTCCACGGTCACGGCGAACGTGCGCACCTCGTCGCCCTCGGCGAGCGCCGGCGCGCCGGCGAGGGCCACCGCCGCGAAGGCGGCCGTGCGAGCGGAGTACGCCTTCCACACGAGCCAGCCCAGCGCCGCCACCCCGACCCCGGCGGCCACACCCGCGGCCGTCCTTCGGCTGCACACACCCACCATCGCGACACCTCCGTAAGTCGTTTCGGCACCGGAAGAGCCGGTGCCGCAGGAAAAACCGGCATGGCGGCTACTTCTGTAACGTCGATGGGAGGGGGGGACAAGACCGAGTGGTGCCGAACCATGCCAAGTTTGTGTGAATTCCGGGGTTGCTCCGGTTCGATAGTTTGGTTACACGATTCTGACTCGCTCTGTACGGTGTTCCGATCCATGCCCCCCGGTCGCCAACCGGGGAACCGTCTCGCTGCCAGCACCGCCCAGTCGAGTTCGTGCGATTCGCTCTGAAAGCTCAACCGCCGTCGCGCCGGGTGTCAACTCCGGCGCGAGAGTGCTCCGGAGCGTCGCGCGGGCGGTTCCGCGTTTTTCTGTCAGCTGAGTGGAGGAGACGGCGGTGCGACCGCCGCCTTCGGTTCACTCGGCACCCGCGTCGGTCCGAGCGGGTACGAACGGCCCACGGCACGAGTACGGCGCTCATCCGCACCGCTCACGGTCGGCGGATGAGAGGGAGTCATTTGCGATGCGGCACCAACTAGCGCCCGAGAGCAACGTCCTCATCACCGGGGTGACCGGGCTGATCGGCGGGGAAGTGTTGCGCCACCTCGCCGCCCGCGGGCACCGGGGCAAGGTGTGGGCGCTGATCCGCCCGACCGCCGCCCGGACCCCGGACGAGCGCCTCCGGGAGCGGCACCTCCGGGGCGGCGCCGCGGCCCCGACCGCGGATCGCACGGTCGCGGTGGCCGGCGACATCCTCCAACCCGACTGGGGCCTGTCCCCCGCCGTTCGGGACGAGATCGTGGACTCGGTGGACATCATCATCCACAACGCCGCGGACACCTCGTTCGCCGCCCACAAGGACACGGCCCGGACGAACGTCGAGGGCGTGCGCCGGCTGATCGAGTTCACCCGCACCTGCCGGCGGAACCCGCTCGTCGCGTACATGAGTACCGCGTCGAACGTCGGCCGCGCGACCGGGCTGTGCCTGGGCGAGGACGACGGGTGCCGCCCGACCAACGACCACTTCAACGAGTACACCCACTCGAAGGCGGTCGGCGAGCAGGCGCTGCGCGACAGCGGGCTCCCGGTCCTCACGCTGCGCCCGACCATCGTGCTCAGCGCCGGGCTGCCGGACCCGGTGTTCGCCCGGCAGATCCTGTGGTTCGCCCCGCTCACGCGTGCGTTCGCCGCGCTGCCCGTCGATCCGGACGCGCGCCTGGACGTCGTGGACGTGGGGTTCGTGGCCGAGGCCACGGTGCGCCTGCTGGAGTGCCCGGCGCGGGCACACGACTGCTACCACCTGTCGGCCGGCGAGGCCGGGTGCGTGACGGTCGGCGACCTGCGCGAAGTGGTGGCGGACGCCAACGGGCGGCGCAGCCCGCTGCTCCTGGTCCCGCCGGCCGAGTGGACGCGGGCGCACCACCGGGAGTTCGTGAACACCCCGCTCCGGCGCCGGGTGTTCCGCTCGCTCCGGCACTACCTGCCGTTCCTGAACATGAACGTGGTGTACGACGACGCCCGACTGCGGG
>JAYUBA010001044.1:0-4279 GCA_043741075.1 Frigoriglobus sp. | reverse complement strand
ACTGGCCCTCTCCCCTTGCGGGAGAGGGTGGCGAGGCTTTGCGAGCCGGGTGAGGGGTGGCGCCACCAGACGGGCTATCGTTCCGCCCCTCACCCGGTCGGCGAAGCGCCGACCACCCTCTCCCGCAAGGGGAGAGGGCAAGAGAAGACCCGTCGCTCACGCTCCGGGTTCGCCCGTCAGGGTCACACGTTGTACGCGTTGCTGGTGGTGTTGCCGCCGCGGCCGGTCCAGTTGGTGTGGAAGAACTTGCCGCGGGGCTGGTCCAGGCGCTCGTAGGAGTGCGCGCCGAAGAAGTCGCGCTGGGCCTGGAGCAGGTTGGCCGGGAGCCGGGCGGTGCGGTACCCGTCGTAGTACGACAGCGCGCTCGCGATGGCCGGGAGCGGGATGCCGTTGGCCGCCGCCGCCCCGACCGCCCGCCGCCACCCGCTCTGCGCCTTGCCCAGTTCGGCCGCGAAGTACGGGTCCACCATCAGGTTCACCAGCTTCGGGTTCTTGTCGAACGCGTCCTTGATCTTGCTCAGGAACGCGCTGCGGATGATGCACCCGCCGCGCCACATGAGCGCGATGCCGCCGTTGTTCAGCTCCCACCCGCTCGCCTTCGCCTGGGCCGCCATCAGCGCGTACCCCTGCGCGTAGCTGACGATCTTCGCCGCGTACAGGGCCATCTCCACGTCGGCGATGAACTGGTCCTTGTCGGTCACCTTCTGCACCACCGGGCCGGCGAGCACCTTGCTCGCGGCGACCCGCTCGTCCTTCTGGGCGGACAGGCACCGGCTGAACACGGCCTCGGCGACGAGGGTGAGCGGCACCCCGTTGTCGGTGGCGCTGTCCACCGTCCACTTGCCGGTGCCCTTCTGCCCGGCGGTGTCGAGGATCACGTCCACCATCGGCTGCTTCGTGTCCGGGTCGGTGAACGCCAGGATGTCGGCCGTGATCTCGATCAGGTAGCTGTCGAGCACGCCCTTGTTCCACTTGGTGAACACCCCGCTCATGTCGGCGGGCGACATCCCGGCCAGGTCCTTGAGCAGGTTGTACACCTCGCAGATGAGCTGCATGTCGCCGTACTCGATGCCGTTGTGGACCATCTTGACGAAGTGGCCGGCCCCCTCCGGCCCGACCCAGTCGCAGCACGCGGCCTCCTTGCCGTCGGTGTCCGTCACCTTGGCGGCGATGGCCTGGAAGATGGGCTTCACCTCGGGCCACGCCTCCTTGTCGCCGCCGGGCATGATGCTCGGCCCCTTGAGCGCGCCCTCCTCGCCCCCGGACACGCCGCTGCCGACGAACCGGATGCCCTTGGCCGCGAGGTCGTGCATGCGGCGGCCGGTGTCCGGGAAGTGGGTGTTGCCGCCGTCGATGAGGATGTCGCCCTTCTCGAGGAACGGGACGAGGGACGCGATCACGTCGTCCACCGGCTTGCCGGCCTTGACCATCATCATGATCTTGCGGGGCCGCTTGATGCTGGCGACGAAGTCCTTGAGGTCGTGCGCGGCGACGAACTTCTTGCCCTTACCGCGGCCGTTCACGAACGCGTCCACTTTCTTGGTGTCGCGGTTGTACACGGCGCAGGTGTACCCGTGCGACTCCATGTTGAGGACGAGGTTCTCGCCCATGACGGCGAGGCCGACGAGTCCGATGTCCGCGGTAGGGCTGGGCATGACGGTGGTCCTTGGGTTGGGTGGCGGTGGCCGGGACATTCTAGCGACGGAGCCGCCGGCAGGAAGGCTCTTGGCAAACGAGAGCGGATCGAGCAGAATGGGCGGGTCCGATCAACGATCATCGCCAGACTTCGGGGTGGAGCGCCCATGTCCGACCGAGTCGATCCGATTCACACCGTCGCGGTCCCGCACGAACAACATTCGTCGGCCGCAAGCGACCGCGACGAGACCGCCCCGGCCACCTTACGCGCGGGCGACTCGGCCGTCCCGCACTTCGGCCCGCCGGCCGGCGCGGGCGAGGTCGGCACGCTCGGCCCGTACCGCGTCCTCAAGGAACTCGGCAAGGGCGGCATGGGCGCGGTGTACCTCGCCCTCGACACCCGCCTCGACCGCAAGCTCGCGTTCAAGGTCATGCTCCCGGAGTTCGCCGCCGACACCAACGCCAAGGAGCGGTTCCTCCGCGAGGCCCGCGCCGCCGCCAAGATCTCACACGACAACGTGGTTATCGTCCACGAGGCCGACGAGCGCGACGGCGTGCCGTACATCGCCATGCAGTACCTCCAAGGCTACCCGCTCGACGAGTACCTGAAGACCAAGGGCGTGCCGCCGCTGCCGCACGTCCTCCGCATCGCCCGCGAGACGGCCCTGGGGCTGGCCGCGGCGCACGCGCTGGGGCTGGTCCACCGCGACATCAAGCCCGCGAACCTGTGGCTCGAAGCGCCCAACGGGCGCGTCAAGGTACTCGACTTCGGCCTGGCCAAGCCGGTTGATGCGGAAGCGGAGTTGACCAAGAGCGGGGCGGTGGTCGGCACGCCCGCGTACATGAGTCCGGAGCAGGCCCGCGGTCAGAAGGTGGACGCGCGCACGGACCTGTTCAGCCTGGGCGCGGTGCTGTACCGGCTCTGTACGGGGAAGACGCCGTTCGACGGGCCGAACGTGATGGCCGTGCTGATGGCGCTGGGCACCGAAGACCCGACGCCCGTCCGCGAACTGAACCCGAACGTGCCCGAACCGCTGGCGCAACTCATCCACCAACTGCTCGCGAAGAAGCCCGACGACCGCCCGCAGACGGCCACCGAAGTGGCGAAGGTGCTGCGCGCCATCCTGGAGCAACTCGCCGCGCCGCCCGCGGCCGAATCGCCGGTGCCGATGGCCACCGCGGCCGACATCTCGACTTCGATGCCGGTGGTCGTTCACGCGCTGCCGATGCAACCGCCGATCGTCGTGCCGATGCAGATCACGGTTCAGCCGGAGAGCGCGTTCGCGGACCTGGACGCGCCCGACGCGACCGCGGCGGACTCGTCGCCCGCGGCGCCGAGGCCGGAGCGGAAGAAGGCCGGTGGCAAGGGGATGCTGGTCGCCGCGGTCGGCGCGGTGCTGCTCGCGGGCGCGGCGGTGGCGGTGGTCGTCCCGCTGATGAACAAGAAGGGCGATCCGGCCGCGGAGAACAAGGCTCCCGACGACGGGCCGCCGCCCGGAGATGGCGGGAAGGCCCGGAAGCCGGTCGCGAAGGGGCCGAACCAGCCGACGCAAGCCGAAGGCCCGCTCCCGCCGCTGCCCGCCTGGGCCGGGTGGAAGCCGGTTCCGGTCGGCGAGTCGCCGTTCGACAAACTCGACCCGAACGAGATTCCGAAGGACGAGCGGTTCGACTACCAGCCGAAGGAACTCGTCGCGGTGGTCGGCTCGCAGGCGGTCCGCCGGCACTGGGGCCAGATCGCCTCTGTCGAAGTGCTGCCGGGCGGGAAGACGGTCCTCACGCACGGGGCAGACGGAATCAAGGTGTGGGACCTACCCACACGCCGCGTCGTGCGCACACTGCCGCGCAGTAACGGTCATACCTTCGCCAGAACCGACAGCCAGGTCGTGGGGCCGTATCGCTTTGAAGTCCTCGACATCACTCAACCGGATGGTGCTCCGAAGCCGCCCGCGTTCCCCAACGCCGACAGCGCGACGCTATTCGGCATGGACGCCGGCCGGATCTGCGACGTGTTCGAAGGGGGCAAGACTTGGCTCTGCACCTCGGCTGATGACCGCCATCTGCGGCGCAGTTCTGGCAGCGGTGAGGCGCGGCTGACGCTGGTCGATGCGTCCGGGCCAGTGCCGAAAGTGCTTCAGAAGATCGCGCACCGCGGCTGGGCGTCTTCGCCCGGTGGGAACTGGCTGCTCTATCGCGACCTCGATAACAAGCTGCAATTCGCCGAGGTTCGGCAAGGGCAGTTGACAGGCACGCGCGTCCTTGCGCTGCCGAAAGCGGACGAGTGCCGGCCGTACACCGTTTCCGCCGACGGGAAGAACGTCGTCGTCTGGGTCGAGAAGGAATATCAGGTGTGGGACGTGAGCGCCGGCGAACCGAAACTCCGCGCGAAAGTGCCTGATACCACTGGAGGCTGGATCGTCCGCGTCAGCCCGGACGGCAGCAGACTCGGCATCTACTGGGGCCGTGGTTTGGAAGTTTACGACATCACAACGGCCACACTGCGGCTAATGGGCGGTCCGGTCGCCGACTCGGGGGGCAACATCTATCCATTCGCGTTCACGAACGACTCGAAGCAGGTGGTGACCGGCGACGCCAACGGGCACGTCCGCTTCTGGGACGTGTCGGGCGAGGCGATGCGCGAACTCGC
>JAYUBA010001043.1:0-4290 GCA_043741075.1 Frigoriglobus sp. | reverse complement strand
GCCGAGCACGTACCCGAAGATTCCGAAGGAGGTACTCGCGGGCCAGTCGGTGCCGGGTCAGGGCTGGCCCACGTCGCCGCCGGACGAGGCGAACCGCCGCAGCGTGTACGCGCACGTGAAGCGGGCGCTCCGCGTGCCGATCCTGGTGGGCTTCGACCAACCCGACCCGGATTCGAGTTGCCCAGTGCGGTACGTCACCACCGTGCCCACGCAATCGCTCGGCCTGCTCAACGGCGAGTTCGCCAACGAACAAGCCGAAGCCTTCGCGAACCGCCTCCGGAAGGACGCCCCGAACGACCTCGCGGGGCAGGTGACGCGCGCGATCCGCCTCACCACCGGCCGCGTCCCGACCGCGGACGAGGTGAAGGCGGACGTGGCCTTCGTGGGGCGCCTAAAGGAGAAGCACAAACTCGACGACGCGAAGGCGCTGGCGCAGTTTTGCCTGCTGTGCCTGAACGCCAACGAGTTCGTGTATCTGGACTGACCACGCCTGCTACGATGACGGCAGGAGGACACAACCATGACCGTTCCGGTTTGGGTCGAACAGAGTAACGGCACGTTCACCGCGAGCGTGCTGGGCGCACCGCAGGTGAGCGCCAGCGGCGCGACGAAGGAACAGGCGGTTTCGGCCGTCACCGCACAATTGCAGAACCGCATGACGGCCGGCGAGGTGGTGTTGGTGGACGTGCCCGATCCGCCGCTCCCGTTCCGGCAGGTGTCGCCCGAAGACGCCGCGGCGTTGCGCGAGATGTGCGCGGAAATCTATCGCGAGCGCGACGCGCAGAAGGCCGCGGAGTTCCCGGAGTGAACGCCTTCGACACCGACGTGCTGACGGAACTGTTCGCCGGGAACGCGTTGTATGTTCAGCAGTTCGCGGCGGTCGACCCAGATAGGCGCGGCCTTCCGATCGTTGCGGCGGCGGAAATCGTTCGCGGGTGGCTCGCCGCCGTCCGTCAAGCCGAGGCCGGCAAAGGGCGGATGAGTTTGGAGTACGCGTTCGGCCAATTTCAGCAGAGATTGGTGAACATGGCTCCCTTCACGCTTCTCCCGTACACGCCTGCCGCCGACGCGCTCTTCCAGCAGTGGCGCGCGGCGAAGATTCGCGTCGGCACGAACGACCTGCGGATCGCCGCTATCTGCACCGTCCACGGGGCGACGCTCGTGACCCGCAACGCCCGCGACTACGCCCGGATACCCGGCCTGACGTTCGACGTGTGGAACTGACCCGCCTGCTACGCGGCACGGGAGGATAAGCGATGACGTTCCCGATTTTGGTGCAACCGCACGGCGGCCGGTTCCAGGCGTCCGTTCTCGGTTCGCCCGCGATGGCGGCAGACGGGGCGACGAAGGAAGAGGCGGTCGCGGCCGTTGCGGCGCGGCTGCGGGCCGGTCTGAGCGCGGGCGAGGTGGTTTTGATGGATATCCCGTCGGCCCCGCTCTCGGCCTGCCGATACACGGACGAAGAGATCGAAGTGATGCGGGAACAGGTCGCGGAAATCTACCGCGAGCGCGACGCCCAGAAGGCCGCGGAGTTCCCGGAGTGAACGCCTTCGACACCGACATTCTGAGCGAACTGTTGTTTCACAACGTCGTGTACACGCAGCGGGCCGCCCTCATCCCGGCGGCCACTCAGGTGGTGCCTGTTGTCGCTTTGGAGGAAGTGTTGCGCGGCCGGCTCGACGCGATCCGTCGGGCACAAGCGGGTCGCATCCGGCTCAGTTTGGAGCGGGCGTATGACCTGTTCCGCGACGCGCTCGAGGACACCCGGCAGTACCGGATTCTGCCCTACACCGCTGTAGCCGACGCGCTCTTCCGGCAGTGGCGTGCGGCGAAGATTCGCGTCGGGACGAACGACCTGCGGATCGCCGCTATCTGCACCGTCCACGGGGCGACGCTCGCGACCCGCAACGCCCGCGACTACGCCCGGATACCCGGCCTGACCTTCGACGTGTGGAACTGACTGCTTCACCCCTGCGAGTATCGACCATGAGTCGGCTAGTGATCGGCGGGTTCGCCGCGGTTCTGCTGGCGATTGTCGGCGGGGCGAGTTCGGCCGCACCGGTGCCCAAGGACGCGGGCAAGAGCGACCCGACGCCCGAGTTGAAGGTGGTCTTCGACACCGTCGGCAAGGCGGTGAAAGACGAGAAGTGGCCCGCGGAAGTGGACGAGAAGAAACTCCGCGACACCGCACGCATCGTGTTTGATCGCACTCTCAAGGCCGCCGAGCAGAAGGAACGCAAACTCCCGGCCGATTTCGACAAGTTGACCAAGGCGGACGTGGCCAAGGAGTACAAGGCGGCGACTCTGACCGGCGGCTTCGTGGTCGCCGGTGACGTGCGAATCGCGAGCGCCAAGGACTCGGCCATCTTCGCCAGCGGCGACGTGCAGATTACGCACGCCCGGAACTGCGTGATCGTCGCCCAGAACGTCCGCTGCACCGTAGTCGAGGACTGCACCGTGATCGCCGGAGAGTACATCCGGCTGAACGGTGCCGATAAACTCAAAGACAAGGAGAGGTGCGTACTGGTCGCCGGCCAGTGGATCCGCACGACGACGATGGACGGCACCGTCTGTCACGTCCTCCGGCCCGGCATCCTCCCGTCGCCGGACGAAGGCAAGTTCAACGGGAACCAGCCTCACCCCGCCATCCGCACCAACGGCGCGAAGGGCGTGATTTTCCTGAACGCGAAGGAAGAGACGGGCGCGAACGGCCCGCAGGACTGCACGTACCTGCCGCAGAAGAACCCGATCGCGAAGTGAAACACCCACCCAACCTGCCAACTGAGGCTCCCGCCATGAGCGATACGTCCGCGAACCAGTTCTGCCGCCGCACGCGGCGCGAGTTCCTGTGGGAGACCGGGGCCGGGTTCGGCGCCCTCGGCCTCACCGGGCTGCTCCACAACGACCCGCTGCTCGCCGCCGACGCGCCGCACCACGCGAAGATCAAGTTCACCAACCCGATGGCGCCCAAGAAGCCCATGCACCCGGCCAGGGCCAAAGCCGTCATCTTCCTGTTCATGTACGGCGGGCCGTCGCAGGTCGATACGTTCGACGAGAAGCCCGAACTCGCCAAACTCGACGGGAAGACGATCACCGTCAAGACGTTCGGCCGCGGCGGGAAGAAGAACACCGGCCGCGTCGTCGGGCCGAAGTTCGCGTTCAAGAGCTACGGCAAGTGTGGCAAGCGCGTCTCCGACCTGTTCCCCAACTTGGGCCAACACGTCGATGACATCGCGTTCCTGCACTCGATGTACGCCGAAAGCCCCATCCACGGCTCCGGCCTGCTCATGATGAACAGCGGGCGGTTGCTCTCCGGCAGCCCGTGTCTCGGCTCGTGGGTCACCTACGGACTCGGCAGCGAGAACGAGAACCTGCCCGGCTTCGTGGTGATGCTGGACAACAGCGGCGGGCCGATCAACGGGCCGAAGAACTGGTCCAGCGGGTACATGCCGGCCGCGTACCAGGGCGTGCAACTCCGCGCCGACAAGACGCCCATCCACGACCTCGCGCTCCCGCCCGGCACCACCCGCGAGCAACAGCGCGACCTCCTCGATCACCTGAAGGAGAAGAACGAGCAGCACGTCGCGACGCGCGCCGACAACACCGAGCTGACGGCCCGCATCGCCAGCTACGAACTCGCGTACAAGATGCAGGAGCACGCGCCCGAGGCGGTGGACTTCGCCAAAGAGACGGCGGAAACGAAGGCGCTCTACGGCATCGGCGAGAAGAACACCGACGACTTCGGCCGCAAGTGCCTGCTCGCCCGCCGCCTGGTCGAACGCGGCGTGCGGTTCATCCAGATTTACAGCGGCGGCAACCACAACGACCACAACTGGGACGCGCACGGCGACCTGGTGAAGAACCACGCGCTGCACGCCGGCAACACGGACAAGCCCATCGCCGGGCTGATCGCCGACCTCAAGCGCAAGGGTCTGCTCGACAGCACCATCATCGTCTGGACCGGCGAGTTCGGGCGCCAGCCGACGGCGGAGTACGCGCAGGGCACCGGCCGCGACCACAACGCCTACGGTTTCACCTCGTGGTGCGCGGGTGGCGGCATCAAGGGCGGGATCAGCGTCGGCGCGACGGACGAGCTGGGCAACTTCGCGGTGGACGACCGGTTCCATGTGAAGAACCTGCACGCGACCGTGCTCCAGCAGATGGGCCTCGACCCGAACAAGCTGACCTACTTCTACGGCGGGTTGGATCAGAAGCTCGTCGGCGTCGAGGGTGCCGAACCGATCAAGCAGATTATTTAAACCCGAAGAATGGCCCGCGGATGACGCAGAC
>JAYUBA010001042.1:0-4298 GCA_043741075.1 Frigoriglobus sp. | reverse complement strand
GTTCGGGTCCGCGGTTCGGGTCCGCGGTTCGGGTCCGCGGTTCGGGTCCGCGGTCTGGATCCGGGGTTGGCGTCCGCCTTCACCCAAATCGCCCCGTGATGTAGTCCTCGGTCTGCTTCTCGCGCGGCCGGCGGAACACCTGCTCCGTCGCCCCGACCTCCACCAAGCGGCCCTCGAAGAAGAACGCCGTCTGGTCCGACACGCGGGCCGCCTGCTGCATGTTGTGCGTCACGATCACGATCGTGTACTGCCGCTTCAACTCGCCGATCAGGTTCTCAATCGCCTGCGTACTCTTGGGGTCCAGCGCGCTCGCCGGTTCGTCCATCAGCAGCACTTCGGGGTCGGTCGCCAGCGCGCGGGCGATGCACAACCGCTGCTGCTGCCCGCCGGACAGTTCCAGCGCGCTCGAACCGAGACGGTCCTTCACCTCGTTCCACAATGCCGCCTGCTTCAAGCAGCGGACGACCAGTTCGTCGAGTCGGGCGCGGTTCCGCTCGCCGGCCACACGCGGGCCGTACGCCACGTTCTCGTAGATCGACTTCGGGAACGGGTTCGACTTCTGGAACACCATGCCCACCCGCCGCCGCAGATCGACCACGTCCTGCTGCCGTCCGTACACGTCCCGCCCGTCGAGGAGGACTTGCCCGGTCAGCCGCGTGCCCTCGATCAGGTCGTTCATGCGGTTCAGTAGCCGAAGCAGCGTACTCTTGCCGCACCCGCTCGGCCCGATGAACGCGGTCACCGACCGCTCCGGCACGGACAGCGCGACATCGAACAGCGCCTGCTTGTCGCCGTACCAGAAGTTCACGCCGCGGACCGCGAACTTCTCCGCCGCGGAGTCGGTTGAGTGGCTCGAACGAACGGCCGCGGGGTGCGCGAGGGCGGGAGCAACGAGTTGCATGTTCACGCGTGGTCTCGCTTCGGGTACGAGCGATTCAGGCGTATTTGTTCTACCCGCGCGGTGTGAAGACCAGAAGAAGACGGAGTGATGGAACGGAGTGTCCTGCGCACGGGTCTGGAAACGACACCGAACCTTCATAAACCGCGGGTTGTTTGGGTTCGTCGGCGGCGATAAGTTGTCGGCACGCGCCGCGAATCTACCTCCCGGAGACAACCCGATGCGCCGGTTCCTCACACTCTTCGTGCTCGCGCTCCCGCTGGCCGGCGGGTGCGGCGGCAAGTCGTCGGACGCCCCGCGGGTCAGCGCCGGCGGTGCCACGTTCGTCGATCCGATCATGCAGAAGTGGTCGGGCGAGTACAAGAAGGCCAAGAACGTCGAGATCGACTACGTGGCGAAGGGGTCCGGGTACGGCATCTCGAACGTCACCTCCAAGAACATCGACTTCGGCTGCTCGGACGCGCCGATGAACGCGAAGGAAGTCGAAGCGGCGAAGGCGGCCGGCGGCGAGGTGGTTCACGTCCCGGTCACCATCGGGGCGGTCGCGGTCATCTTCAACCTGGACGGGATCAAGGACTTGAAGCTGTCCGGCGAGGTGCTGGCCGAGGTGTACCTGAAGAAGATCACCCGGTGGAACGACCCGAAGATCGCGGCGCTGAACCCCGGCGTCGCGCTGCCGGACCGGGGCATCGCGCCGGTGCGCCGGTCCGAGTCGAGCGGCACGACGAGCATCTTCACCGAGTACCTGAGCAAGCGGAGCGCGGAGTTCAAAACGAAGCCCGGTACGGGCAAAGATGTGAAGTGGCCGGAGGGCGTGGAGGGCAAGCAGGGGAACGACGGCATCGCCGAGCATGTGAAGAACACCGCGGGCACGATCGGGTACGTCGAACTGGCGTACGCGAAGAAGAACGGCATCGCCTACGCGACGCTGCTGAACAAGGCCGGCAAGGCGGTCGCGCCGGACGCGGCCTCGGTGACCGCGGCGGTGGAGGCGGCGATGAAGGTGAAGCAGGACAAGGAGCCGTACACGCTGCACCCGCTGTCGTTCTCGTTCACCGATGCGGACGGCGACGCGGCGTACCCCATCGTCGGCGCGAGCTACGCCATCCTGTTCAAGAAGCTGCCGAAGGACAAGGGGCCGGTGATCGTGGCGTTCCTCAAGTGGGTGGTGGCCGACGGCCAGAAGTTCGCGGTCGAACTCGACTACGCCCCGCTCCCGGCCGACCTGACGAAGAAGGCGGACGAGCTGCTCGGCACCGTGACCTTCGAGTAAAGCGCAATCGGGTTGCTAGGCGACCCACTCTTCCTGGTCTTTGACCTCCCCCCTTGAGGGGGAGGTCGCCGCGTCGCTTTGGACGCGGCGGGTGGGGGGAATTCTACCTCATCCGTTGAGCTTACCCCCCACCCGGCTCGCAAAGCCTCGCCGACCTCCCCCTCAAGGGGGGAGGTCATAACAGAGCAACCTACGCGGTAGCGCAAACGCTATGGCCCAATCGCCTGCACCCGCTCCCATCCCCCGCTCCTCTTGGGGCGACCGCGCGTTCCTCTGGCTCGGGCAAGCGGCCGGGGCGTTCGTCCTGTGCGTCGCCGCGTCGCTCGTCGCGATCCTCGTTTACCAGGCGTGGCCGGCGCTGGTGCGGTTCGGCGAGTTCCGCGTCCTGACCAGCTCGGACTGGAACCCGAAGGAGGGCGTGTACGGCGCACTGCTGTTCGTGTACGGGTCGCTCGCCACGGCCGCGGTCGCGATGCTGGTGGCCGTCCCGCTCGGTGTCGGGGCCGCCGCGTACCTGTCCGAGATCGCCCCGCCGCGCGTCCGCCGCGTCTCCGCGTTCCTGCTCGAACTCCTCGCCGCCATCCCAAGCGTCGTTTTCGGGTTCTGGGCGCTCCAGTTCCTCGCACGCGGCGTGCTGGCCCCCGTCTACGGCTTCGTCGGCATCAACAACAACACGTCGGGCGAAGGGATTCTGGCAGCCGGGCTGGTGCTGGCGGTGATGATCCTGCCGTACATCACCGCGCTCAGCTTCGACGTGTGCCAGGCGGTGCCGCGGTCGCAACGGGAGGGGTCGCTGGCCCTCGGCGCGACGCGGTGGCAGACGATCTGGAAGGTGGTTCTGCCGTTCGCCCGGCCGGGGATCATCGCCGCGTGCTTCCTCGCCCTCGGCCGCGCGATCGGCGAAACGATGGCGGTCACGATGGTGATCGGCGGCTCGCAGTACCTCAACTTCTCACCCGCCGCGACCGGCGACGCGATCCCCAGCAAGATCGCCAGCCGGTTGCACGAAACCGGCGCGGCGGACGTGGACGAGCGGGCCGTCCTCATCGCGCTCGGTCTCCTGCTCCTGGGAATCACGCTCCTCTTGAACGTGGGCGCGCGCCTGCTGGTGAAGTGGGCGTCGAAGCCCCGCGCCCGTCGCGGCCGGGAGGCCGCGGTGGCCGAGGGGCCGGCACCGGACCGGACCGCCGCCGCCGCGCGAGCCGCGACCGCCCGGCGGCGCGCGGCGCGCACCGACCGCGCGATGACGGTAGTGCTGTGGGCATGTCAGGTGCTCACCGTCGTCCCGCTGTTCCTGATCCTGGGTTACATCACGTACAAGGGTGCCGGGCACGTGTCAGTCGCGTTCTTCACCAACATCCCTCGCGACGAACCGCCGGGGCTGTACCACGCGCTGGTCGGGAGCGTGACGCTGGTCGGGCTGGCCGCCGCGTTCGCGATCCCGGTCGGCCTGATGGCGGCGGTGCTTTTGAGCGAGTACCGGAACAACCCGCTCGTCGGCCCGGTGCGGTTCGTGGCCGAGTTGCTCGGCGGCGTCCCGTCGATCGTGATCGGCGTGTTCGCGTACGCGCTCCTGGTGTACCCGTTCTGGCTGAAGCCCGGTCAGGCGGGGTGGGGCTACTCGGCGTGGGCGGGCGCGTTCGCGCTGGGCGTGATGATGCTGCCGGTGGTGATCCGGTCGGCCGAAGAGGCGATGCGGTTGGTGCCCAACAGCCTGCGCGAGGCGAGCTACGCGCTGGGCGCGAGCCGGCGCCAAACGGTGTTGAAGGTGGTAATGCCCGCGGCGCTGCCGGCGATCGTCACCGGCGTGCTGCTGGCGGTGGGCCGGGTCGCGGGGGAGACGGCCCCGCTCGTGCTGACGGCCGGCGGGTCGCAGTTGATGGCCCGGTCGCTGTCGGAGCGGACCTCGTCGCTGCCGTACTACGTGTACGACTTCGCCACCAAGCCGGGCGACGCGCAGAAGAACCTCGCGTGGGCGGCGGCGTTCGTGCTGGTCGTGGTGGTGCTGTGCCTGAACGTCGGGGTGCGGCTGTTGGCCGGCAAGCGGGTCGTGGCCGCGGCCCGCGCGGACTGATGCCTTCCTTGTGGGGTGGGCCTCTGGCCTGCCGTGGCTTTGGCAGGCCAGAG
>JAYUBA010001041.1:0-4300 GCA_043741075.1 Frigoriglobus sp. | reverse complement strand
CCTTGATCGACCGAAAGGGTACATCTGCCGCCCGGAACACGCTCATGACGACGAGAAGCGACTGTCAGACACCCGCTACTGAATAATCCGGGCTCGTCCGCGGTCGATACCGTCGCCCGGATGGGCGGGGGCACGGTGGAACGGCTGCCGGGCACGTTCCGGCTGCGGAACGCGGTGTACCTGTGCTCCAACCTCCGGCTGATCGGCCGCGGGGCCGAAACGGTGTTCGTGAAGGAGGAGTCGGCCTCGTCGGAACTGTCCGCCGATTCGGACTGGTACGATCGGGAGGTCGCGCTCGCGGACGCGAAGGGGTTTCGGGTGGGTGACGGGATCTGCTGCGGGCGACGAACCCGCATCATGGCGGACAGACCGCCATCAAGCGGGCGCCGGTCGCCACTGTCACGGAATGACAGTCGCAGACGCGAACGTGCTCTTCGGGCGCAGGGTCCGCCAGCTCCGCAAGGCCAAGGGCGCGTCCCAGGAGGCGCTCGCCCACGCCATCCAGATCGACCGCAGTTACTTCGGCGGCATCGAGCGGGGGGAGCGGAACGTGAGCCTCGAAAACATCGGCCTGATCGCCGACGGGCTCGGGGTCGCGCCCGCGGAACTGCCGATGTCCGACGCACTCCCCGACCCGGAATCACCGCCCGGCACGACGGGCGAAGGGTAGCCCGACTCGTCCCCGACCGCACCCGAATCGCGACATCGGCCGCGGCGCTGTCAGTCACCGTGTCCGAACTGTTCGAGCGAGTCAGCGGGTTCGCGGCGACTCCGGATCTGGAACGGCGACAGGCGAAACGAGTTGCGTTCTTGATTCTTTCGATCCCAGCACCTCGAACGCTCACGGGGAGATCCGCACCGCCTCGGCCTTGCCCTCGGTCAACCACAGACGAACCTTCGCGCCCTCCTCGAGGTCCGCGATCTCTGCGTCCGGGACGAGCTCCCCCATCTGTTTGTGGGCGGCCGTCGTCCGGGTGATCGGCCCGCCCGCGTCGCGACCCTTCAGGAACGAGGTGGCCAGCACGCCCTCGTCGGTTTCCTTCGCGGGAACCACCTTCACGACGAGCGCTTCGACCTCGGGTTGGCGGATCGGGATCGCGGGCCGGAGTTCGTACATCTTCTCGGCGAACGCCACGTACTCGGCCATCGGCATCAGCCCGAGTTCCTTGCGCCGGGCGTCGGCCTCCTTGACCGCCTTGAGGCGATCGGGCGGGGTCGGGTTCCCGGCGTCGATCAGCTTCGTGCGGGCCGCTTGGTCCGCCTTCACCCGGACGAGCAGTTCCTCGCGGAGCGCCGGTTCCTTCACGTCCGCGGCAACGGCGAAGAGAGCGAGGAGGACGAACGGTGTCATGCCGAACCTCGATTGGATGCGAGAGGGCGTTCGCGGTGATGACCCCGCGGCCCTCTCGCGTTGACCCAAGTGGGCTACTTCTTATCCGCCAGGCCGTCGAGCAGCGCCTGGATGCCGCCCTTCGCCACCTCGGCGTCCTGCTCGCCGGTCCCGCCGCCGACGCCGACCGCGCCGACCACTTGGCCATCCACGACGATGGGCACCCCACCCTTGAGGGTGGTGATCTTGCCGCCGCTCGCGGTCTGGATGCTCAAACTCAGGAGCACGTCCGGCTCGCCCTTGGCGGGGAGCGTGCCCGTCTCCTGGCGGAAGGTGGCCGCGGAGACGGCCTTGGTCAGCGCCGTGGCGGCGCTCGCCGGGCGTGCCCCGTCCATGCGGGCGAACGCCAGCAGGTGCCCGCCGTCGTCCACGACCGCGACGTTGCACTTGAGGCCCAGCGCCGCGGCCTTCTTCTTCGCGGCCTCCAGAACCGTCTCGGCACCGCCGAGGTTCAACTGCACGCGGCCCCGCGTCACCAGCGGCTTCTTCTCCTGCGCCGGAGCCGACGACGAAAATGCAAACAGGCCGACCAGCACGAGTGCGATTCGGGTAGGGAACATGATGATGACCTTACATCTGGAGAGGGTTTTGGGGACCACGATGAGTTTAGCCCGTGCCGGGGCGACGGGCTCCGGTCCGGCTCGCCTACCAACTCGGAGTTCGGCCCGCGACGGTTCGGAAACGTCCGAGGCTCTTGCCCAGAGTTGAGCGGGCACTCGAAGTCCGGGAGGTGAACAGGTCGAACGGCCGGGATCGTGTCGAAGGCTTACTGCCGCTACTTCTTGGTGGCCCGGGTCAACGTGTGCTCGCCCTTCAGGTCGCCCTCGGCAACCGTGATCACGAGTGCGTCCTTGTCGAACTTGTACTCGATGGTCCGGCCGGTCTTGAAGAGCGTGGCCACCAGTTCCGTCAGCTCGATGCCCCGCTCGTCCCCGGTTTCCTTCAACTCGAACGCGTCCATGCCCAGCACCTCCAGGGTGCTGTCCCGGTTGCCGGCGAGGTAGCGCAGCCCGAGCCCGCGTTTCTTCACTTCGAGCCGGACGCGGGCCTTGGCTCCCTGCGCCGTTTCCCAGACGCCCTGCAACTTCTCCAGATCGGCCTTGGGGTCGAACTTGACCGGCGGGTCGGCCGCGAGGGCCGGGACCGCGAACAGGAGTGCGACCGCGAGGGCAAGTGTTCGACGGCTTCGCATACGGTTCTCCGTGAAGTGAGGGAGGTGAGCATACTCGGGTGTGCGGTGCGACGCAAACGTCGCATGTCCCGCCCCGAGCGAGAAGCCCGCTCCCGGTCGGGCATCACGTAACGCGGTCCGACTTTCTGATGAGGCAGCGATCGGCGGCGATCCCCACCGCGATCCCGACCGCGTAGGCGGCGATGTCGGCCCCGGCGAAGGTCGAGGGCGGGGTGCCCAGCACCAGCCCGCCGGGTCGGGTCGCCCGCACCGCGTCGAGCCACGGGGCGTGGTACAACTGGCTGACCTCGACCGCGCAGGCGAACACTGTCGCCAGCCAGGCCACTGCCCCCGTCGTCTTGCGGGACAGGAGGAACGCGATCCCGAGGAACACGACCAGACCCCACAGGGCGTCCCCGGCGTACTTCGCCACGGCCCACGGGAGTCCGGCCGCGTCCGACCGGGACCACAGACCCAACCCGATCACGACCAGCACGGCCGCGGCGTACGCCGGGCGGGATCGGACCCTTCCGTGCCCGACGATCGTGTCTTTCAAAGGATTCGCCTCGCTACTTCTTGCCGAGCACCAGGTCCACCACCCAACACCCGCGTGCGTGCGGGCCAGGTCCGCGGCAGTAGTTATCGTCTCGACCACTGCCCGCAACCACTCGCGGTCGGGCAGGAGCCCGTCCGCCCGCTGCTCGGCGAGGTCGACGAGACGGCGGGCACCGTCGTCGGGCATCACGGCCGCGACCCGGCGGGCGCACGCCGCGTTGAACAGGCGCAACCGGTGATCCCTTCATCGAGGCCGCGGGCGTCGAGCAGTTGCTCCAGCGAGGTCGATGCGTTCCATTCGTCCGCGGTCATGGCCGTACCCCGTTCCCGGATTGCTTCAACGGTCTGCCAGGGCCGTGTGGTCGGCCCGGAGGGTGGCCTCACTGGTCACGCCCTCGTACCGCCGCACCACCTTCCGGCCGCGCCGGAGTGTCGCGACCTCCGCCACCAACTGGCCCAGGAGGAACAGGGCCGTCGAGCAGAACAGGGTCTTCGCCAGGAAGTACGTCGGCACCGACTCCTTCAAGAATCCCGTGTACCTGAAGTCCTTTCCGGTCCCGTCGTAACTCGCGGAAATCAGCCCGATCACCAGGACTGCGAGCGCGACCAGCGGCGTCACGTAACGAGCAAAGAGCACGAGCATCGGAGGATCTCCCACTGAGGATCACGCCCGCGGGGGCGTTGATACGGCACCGGGCCGGACAACCTGTGCTCGCGAGCATCCCGTCTGGGGAATGATCTTCCGCCCCCGTCACCCATCACATTTTCTCGAACCGCTCTCGGCCCTTCTTCGTGAACGGGCGGGCGAAGTGAATGGGGCTTTTTTGGATTGGTTGGAGTGTACCCGCAAACGGTCGTCGGGGCAAGCCGCTGACGCGGCGTCACGGGGCGCGAACGCGCGACGGGTTCGGACCGCGGTTCCTCCAGTCCCCGCGTAAGTTCTTCGGTTCTGGCCCGCTGACCTTCCTGGCGTGATGGGTTCGGCCCGCGTTTTCTCAGTCCCCGTGGTCGCCCACCACCCGCCAGGACCGTTGCCCATGACCCGCTCATCCCTCCTCGCCCGCGCGCGACTTCCGCTCGCGGCCGTCGCGCTGGCCGCGCTCGCGGTGTTCGCCTGCAGTCGGTGGACGGCCGACAAACCGGAAGTGAACGAGCCGGAGGCGAAGGAGGGGGCGGTCCCGCCG
>JAYUBA010001040.1:0-4307 GCA_043741075.1 Frigoriglobus sp. | reverse complement strand
CCTCACCCGGCTCGAAGACTCGCCACCCTCTCCCGCAAGGGGAGAGGGCAAAACCAAACCTCGTCCTTCGTCATTTCAAAGTCACGCCGGCTGCAGCGCCGCGACCGGGGTGGCGTCCGGCGGCGGCACGATGCGGTTGTAGAACGCGTCCGCGACGCGCCGGCGGCTCGGCAAGAGGAACAGGCGGCGGAGCACCTTCGGGCCGGCACCGGCCGCCCGGAACAGCGTGGCCGCGATCAGGCGCACGTCGAGCATGAGGCCCTGGTGCTCGACGTAGTACAGGTCGTACACGACCTTGTACCGCACGCTCGTCACGTCGGTGTCGGCCGGGAGTTGCACCTGCGCCAGGCCGGTCACACCGGGCTTCACGCGGAGCCGGTGCCGGTAGCCGGGGACCAGTTGGTTCAGCCCCCGCGCCTGGATCACTTCGGGCCGCTCCGGGCGCGGGCCGACGAGGCTCATCTGGCCGAGCAGCACGTTGAACAACTGCGGGAACTCGTCGATGTGCGTGGCGCGGAGGAACCGGCCGACCCGCGTGATGCGGCTGTCGCCCTTCTGCGACCACTGGATGCCGGACACGGCCTCGATGTCGGCCCGCATGGTGCGAATCTTGACGATCTTGTACTTGCGGCCGTTCAGCCCGACGCGGGTCTGCGTGTAGAACACCGGGCCGGGCGACGTGAGCTTCACGGCGAGCGCGGCGCACGCGATCAGGACCAGCGCGAGCGGCAACATGCCGAGCGCGGCGGCGTAGTCGAACGCGGTCTTGGCGGCGGCGTACCAGCCCAGGTTCGCGGGCACGTCGATGACCGTGTCCGCGGTCAGGCGGTCGATCGCCGGCCACGGCGCGCGGTCGGGCGGACCGGGCGGACGCGGCGGGGCGGGGGGGGTCGGCGGTGTCATCGTCGGCGCGGCACTCATATCGAATCCGTTCTCCGGCTTCGGGGACGGCGGAGTCAGTCGGTCACGCTACCGGCCCGCGGGGGCGGTCAGAGCCTTCTTCACTTCGGGCAAGAAGGCGGTCAGGAACTCGTGGATCGGGTCCAGGGCCGCGCTCGGGGCGGCACCGTCGGGCGTCCGGGCCTCGTAGCGGACAACGTACAGTTTGTACAGCGCGGCCCGCAAGGCGAAGTCGGTGCGCGGGTTCTCGGACGCCTTCCAGTCGCCGTCGGTGCCCCACATCCAGCACACCCGCAGCGGCGGTTCGGTCGCGGGCGGCTTCTTCTCGAACCGCACCGACCAGTAGGTCCCGGTCGTCGCGTCCGGCAGCACGACGGTCACCTTCCGCGGGTCGCCGGTCATGGCGTACCCGTTGCCGGCGTAGCACACCTCCGGCGTGTGCGCCCCGATGGGGCCGGTCGCGCCGCACAGGAGCAGTGCGCCCACCTGCGCCTTGTTCTTTCGGTTGGCGTATGATCGCGACACGTGCCCGGCGGCCTCGGCCACCTTCAGCACCTTCTCTTCCAGCGGCGCCTCGGTGCTCGTCCAGTCGCCGAACGCGGGCGGCACCGCGTCGAGCTTGGCGGCGGCGGCCCGCACGTCCCCGGACCCGATGTCCGACGTGACGTACTCGACCACCGCGGCGGCGACCAGCCCGGCGACGGCCACCCCGATCACCAGCCAGCGGCGCATGGGAACTCCGTGCAGAAACGATAAATGCTGAATGATAAATGCTGAATGAAGAGCGAGCATGCAAGGGCCGGTCTTCCATTCATCACTCATCATTCATCACTCATCATTCATCGTTCATCATTTCCCATCAGGCGGGCAACTGCTTCACGTAGTTGTACCCGTAGGAGTACACGTCCTGCTTGATCCCGTTGACCACCGCGCCGACGAGCGGGATGTTCAACTGGTTCAGCTTCTCGGTCGCGGTAATCACCTTCGGCAGTTGGCTGATGTCCTGCATGATGGAGAACACCACGCCGTCCACGTGCTGGCCGATCAGCAGCGCGTCGGCGACCGGGAGCACCGGGCAGCTATCGACGATGATGAAGTCGAACTGGCCGCGGAGGCGGTTGAACAGCGTCTCCATCGGGTGCCCCTGGGCCAGCGCCGCGATGGTGGCGTTCGAGCACTGGCCGGCGGTGATGACCCACAGGTTCGGCACCGCGGTCGCCTGGACCGCGTCGCTCACGTCCGTCTCCTGGCGCAGCACCTCGGACACGCCCGGCCCGAGGGGCAGCTCGAACAGCTTCTGGATGGACGGGTTCCGCAGGTCGCAGTCCACGATCAGGGTGCGCATCCCGGCGGTCGCCATGCTCGTGGCGAGCTGGCTGGTGAGCGACGTTTTGCCCTCGCCCTGGGTGGCGCTGGTCACCATCACCACCTGCATGGACTGCGTGCGGGCGGTGTGCAGCAGCATGGTGCGGGTGGAGTTGATGGACTCGTTGAGGACGAACCGCCAGTTGGCCCCGCCGGCCTCGACGGCGGCCTTCAGGTTGGCCCGGTTGGGGAACGCGGGCACGGTGCCGATGACCCGCAGGCCGAGTTCGTTCACCACCTGATCGACGCCGTCCACGCGGCGGGTGCGCCACTCCAGGAACGCGACCAGGAGCACGACGCCGAAGAACGAGCCGACGCCGCCGACGCCGGACAGCACGATCTTGCGGTTCTGGTTGTTGTTGGGGATCTTCTCCGGCTCGCCGCGCTGGCTCACGCGGGGGTCGAGTACCTGCGTCATGCGCATGTGGGCGAGGTGGGCGTTGATCTTCTCCACCTGCTCGCGCTGCGGCTTGAGGCCGTCGCGCATGGCCTGGATGTTCAGCGTGCCGACAACCCCGCCGGCGATCGACTTCTGGATCGCGTCCCGCTCCTCCTGGACCTTCTCCCGGTCGATCTTCTTCACGTCGATGAGGGTGGTCAGGGTAGTGACCTGGGTCTGCTTCTCGGCGCGCTCGATCTCCCGCGCCCGTATGGTCGCTTCGGTCGTGGCGGACTTCTTGGCGTCCTCGTACTCCTTGAGCAACTTTGCGACTTTGGCCTTCGCGTCCTTGATGTACATGTCGTTGTCCGGGTCCGGCGACTTGGCGATGTCGCGCTCCAGGACGCCCTTCTGGTACTCCCAGATCGCCTTGGCTTGGATCACGACCGGGTCGGCGTTGACCCGCTCGTCCACGCGCACCTGTGAGGGCTTCGATTCCGTCTCTGCCAGTTGCTTCTGGAGGACGCTGCGTTCGGATTCCAGTCTGCCGATCGCGCGGTTCACCCCGTTAAACTCGGCGTCCACCTCCGCGAGCCGGCGCTGGAGCAGGCCGAGCCGGATGTGGTTGTCGTCGCCCCCGGTCGTGCTGTTCGCCCGGCCCAGTAGCTCGATCTGCTTCTCCATCGCCTCGATTTCGAAGCGGAGCGTGTCGCTCAGTTGTTCGAGCTGCTTCACCTGCTGGTCGCGCTCGTTGCGCTCGAACGCGGTCGATTCGTTCACGTACCGCTTGACCAGGTGGTCGAGGATCACCTTCATGTCGTCGAGGTGGTTGCCGGTGAGCGACACCTCGAGGATGTCGTCGGTCGCGACCTTCACCTTGATCTGCTCTTCGAGCATGGTGACCGGGTCGCCCGACTGCTTCACCATGTCGAGGCTGGAGACGGCCGGTTCGGCCAGGGTCTTGGTGATGAGGTCGCGGGTCTTGAGGAGGAACCGCTGGCGGTCGCGGTACTCGGCGAAGTTCTCCGGGTTCTTGTTGACGAACTCGATCCCCTTGGGCTTCAGTTGGACGAGCGCGCGAGCCTCGTGCTTGCCGCCGGGGAGGAGGACCCAGATGCCGACGGCGACGGCCGCGGCCACCAGCCCGCCGACGAACGTGCCCAGCACCCACCGGCGCCGGAACGCGTGGAGCAGCCCGGCCGGGGTGGGCGCGGACGGCACCGCCGGGGCCGGCATGTGCGGCTGGTTGACGTAGTTGAACGGGGACGCGCCCGCCGGCACCGGCATCCCGTTGGGCGGGGTGTGGAAGGGGGAGGGCGGCTGGCCGGCGGGTAGGTCGCCGGCGATCGGACGGGCCATCGTAGTAGGTCTCCGGCGGTGTCGGCTCGGAATCGCCCGTGGGTCGCGGGCGGGCCGCGGGCGCATTTTGGTTCGGGACCGCGCCCGAGACCGGGACCACAGCGGTTCGCGTCGGGGCCGAAAGCATCAGCCGTCACGATGCCGCTGGTCCGAAAACTCTAGCACGCTGCGTGCCGGTTGTACTCCGGTCGCAGAACAGTTCTTGCTCGCCCAGAGCGAACCGCTGATTGCGCTGGGACTTCCGCCGGCGGCGGGCGGGTGCGCCCGCGCGGCGGGAGGGTGGCGTGCTCGCGTTGCAGGCGGA
>JAYUBA010001039.1:0-4312 GCA_043741075.1 Frigoriglobus sp. | reverse complement strand
CCACAATGAATTTGAAAATGCTCTAAACGATACCCACTCTTCGCTCGCTGAACTTACGTCTCAGTAATCAGCCGATCAGTTCCTTCACCGGTTTGCCTTCGGGGCACAGTTCGATCGGGCGGCCGTCCTGCGCCTTGTACCACGTGTGCAGCGGCACGCCGAGCGTGTGGTAGATGGTCGCGGCGATGTCCTGCGGGCCGACCGGCGTGTCGGTCACCACCTCCGCCAGCGCGTTCGTCCGGCCGACCACCTGCCCCACCTTCAGCCCGCCGCCGGCCATGAGCGCGACGCCCGCCGTGGCCCAGTGGTCGCGGCCCGCCGTCGGGTTCACCTTCGGCGTGCGGCCGAAGTCGCCGAACCACACCACCAGCGTGTCGTCGAGCAGCCCCCGCGTGCCCAGGTCTTCGACCAGTGCGGACAGCCCGCGATCGACGCGCGGCATGAGCCGGTTCTTCAGGCTCTTGAAGTTGTCGGTGTGCGTGTCCCACCCGCCGTCGGTGACGGTGACGAACTGCACGCCCGCTTCGACCAACCGGCGGGCGAGCAGGCACCCCTGACCGAGCGAGTTGCGGCCGTACCGCTCGCGGGTCTTGTCGGACTCGCGCGACAGGTCGAACGCCGTCTTCGCGGCCGGGCCGGTGATGATGCCGTGGGCCTTCTCGTAGAACTCGTCGCGGGCCTTCACCACGCCCGGCATCTCGACCGTCTTCTGGTAGTTCTCCAGGTCGGACAGCATCGCGTACCGGCGGTCGAGGCGGACCCGCTCGGCGTCGGTGCCCACCGCGAGGTCGCGCACCTTGAACTGCGGCGACGACGCGTCGTCGGGCACCTCGAACGGGTTGAACTGGTCGCCGAGGAACCCGGCGATGCCGCCGTTGAACCGGCGGTCGATGCTCTTGCCGAGCTGCACGAACGGCAACATCCCGTTCTCGTAGCCGCGCTCCTTGGCGACCACCGACCCGAAGCACGGGAACGGGAGCGACGCGTTGAACGTGTGGCCGCTCATCATCAGGTGGTCGGCGACGCCGTGCGACCCGTTCTTGGGGTCGTGCCCGCGGATGATCGCGAGCTTGTCCGTTTGTTGCGCGAGCATCGGCACGACATCGGCGAAGCGGACGCCGGGGAGGGTGGTCGCGACGGTGCCGAACTCGCCGCGGATCTCGGCCGGCGCGTCGGGCTTCGGGTCGAACGTGTCGATGTGGCTCGGCCCGCCCTGCATCCACAGGAGGATGCACCGCTTGGCCTTCGCGGGGCGAGCCGCGGGGTTTATCCCCGCGGTGTCCGCCATCGCGCGGAGGTACTGCGGCAGACCGAGGCCGAACGCGGCGAGGCCGCCGACGCGGAGGAACGAGCGCCGCGAAACGCCGGAGCAATCGGACGCGACGCCGGTGGTGAGATCGAGCATTGGCAGGCACCCGTAGGGGTGTGGTGGGGAAGGCGGGAGCAGGCGGGAAGGCGGGCGGAAGGCCGTCACTCAAAAGGATCGGCGAAACTCGCGCGGGTGTCAACCGAAAAGCGGGCGGGCGCGCTACTTCGTCCGCCGCCGCTTCGGTACGGGCGGCAGCCGGTGCGGCGCCCCGCCGGCGTCGGTGCAGGCGAGCGAACTCCCTTTCTGGAGCGCGGTGGGGAAGACGATCAGGTTCCGGTGTCGCGGGTCAACGGCCGAGTAGGACATCAGCCCGCCGAACAGACCGGTTTGATGGAGCGTTATGGCGAGTTGCTGCGTCGGGACGTGGGTGAAGTATGGCGGCGGTGCGTCCTGGTGCTGCGGGCGGTGATCGTAGCCTTCCCAATCACCGGTCAGTTCCTGAACGCTCGTATCGACGATCTGCAACTCGGAGTCGCGCGTCAGGTCCGCAACGGACAGCAGTTCGACGGTGATTGGGAAAATCGTCCACGCGACCGGGTTCGGGTTCGGCACGTTGGCCTTGCCCGGCAGCGGTGAGCCGACGACCGCGCGGGTTTCGTACAGCGTGACTTGCGGGTCGTCGGTCAGGTAGATGACCTCGATTCCCGGCCGCTCCTCCGAGCCGCTGTGAAAACGTCCTGGGCTGGTGGCCGTGTGCGCATAGGCGAGCGGGGTATCTGCCCGCCTGGCGTTCACCGCTCGGTACCAGATTCCCTGCACGGGAAATCGAGTCAGTGCCCAGCACCGCTGAAGTTTCATGAGAGGGTTCCGTCCCGGAAGCTAAACGCGGCAATCCGTAACCGCACTTCCTCCGGCGTGCCGATCAGCTCCGCGGGCGCGCGGCCGAGGAACTTGGTGTTCGGCGTCGTCAGCCACTCCTCGCCGAGGATCTTCAGGATCAGCTCGCGGGTGGGCAGTTTGTGGTCCGGGTCGATCTCGACTTTCGGCTTCTTCGCGGCGCGGGCCATGTGAAATCTCCTTGCGTGTCCGTCACAATTATATCACGCCCGCGATTCGAGCAGCGCGGTGATCGGCGTGCCGGTACTCGCGGGGCGGGTGAACCCGTCCGGCGAGAGCCGCGTCGCCGGGTCGATGCCCAGCGCGGCGTACAGCGTCGCGGTGAAGTCCTCCAGCGACACGGGATCGTCCTTCACATAGGCCGCGGTCGCGTCGCTCGCGCCGTAGACCGCGCCGCCGCGAACCCCGGCACCGGCGAGCATCGCGGAATAGCACTGCGACCAGTGGTCGCGGCCGTTCACGCCCCCGCCGCCCTTGCTGATGCGCGGCGTGCGGCCGAATTCACCCACCAGCACCACGAGCGTGTCGTCGAGCAGGCCGCGGTCGTCCAAGTCGTCGAGCAGTGCGGACACGGCTTGGTCGCACCGCGGCAGCGCGAAGCCGAGGCCGTTCCAGCCGTCGTCGAAGATGCCGACGCCGGCGTTCCCGTGCATGTCCCACGTCTCGATGCTCATGAACTTCTCGCCCGGCTTCAGGCCGGTCCACGCGACCACGCTCGTGAGCCGCACGCCGGCTTCGACCAGTCGCCGCGCGAGGAGCAGATTCTGGCCGAGCGGGTGCCGGCCGTAGCGGTCGCGGACCTTCGCCGGCTCGCGGTCGATGTCGAACGCCGCCCGCGCCGCCAGGCCGGTGAGCAGGTCGAACGCCTTCGCGCGGTGCGCGGCGAGCGGGTTGTTGGCGTCGAGCTTCGCAAGCAACTCGCGCCGCCCTTCGACGCGTTCCGCCGTAAGGCCCGCGTCGCCCTCGAAGACCTTCACCTTGTAGCCGGGTGTGGCGACGTTATCGAGGTGGCCAGTGCTGACGAGCAGCGGGGCGTGGGCCGGGCCGAGCGCGCCGCCGGTGAGGTAGGTGCGGTCGGGCGGGGCCGCGCCGCCGCCGAACTTCTGCAGCCACACGTACGGCGGCACACTCGCGGCCGATGGCTTCAGCTTGGTGACCACCGAGCCGAAGGCGGGATCGTCGGCGGCCGGCTTGCGGCTGCCGGCCAGGAGCATCGTGTTGGCGACATCGTGAACCGGCACCGGGTGCGTCATCGACCGGATGACCGCGTACTTGTCGGCGACGCGGGCGAGTCGCGGCATGAGTTCGCCGACGCGGAAGCCGGGCACGCGGGTCGCGATGGGTTTGTACGGCCCGCGGAGTTCGGCCGGCGCGTTCGGCTTTGGGTCCCACGAATCGAGCTGCGACAGCCCGCCGTACTGGAAGATGAAGATGCAGTGCTTCTCGCGCTTGCGGTTCGCTTGCGACTGCTGCGCGTGGAGCAATTGCGGCAGCGACAGCCCGAGCGCGGTGAGGCCGCCGGCGGTGACCAGTTCGCGGCGGGAGGGAAGGGGGCGGGGCATGGAGTGGGCTTCCGGCGGAAGCGAGGGCAGGTATGAAGAGTTTACCCCATGACCCGCCGAGTGCGATAGCATTTCGGGTTGACTTCGGAGGCCGCTTGGCGCTCGCGATCATCTCAATCCCTTACCCAAGAAAGTCTTGGGAAACCGAAGCAAATCCGCCAGCGAAGAACGCCATTTGGCGCTTGCCCGACACGTATTTCTCGTGCAACCCAAGCTGAATTGATCGAATCTGCTTACGCGCTCTCTCGACGTGCTCCTCCCACTCTTGCTCTGCGAATTCCTGCTCGCTCATTTGGCAATCTTCCAACCGCGCGATTTGTTCAGCAAATCGCTCGTGTTGAAATTGCAGGTCTTGGAGGAGCTGTTCTTTCGACTGCCGCGTGAGGCTGTGTTCACCTTCGGGAATGAACCGCTGGATGTGATCTCTGAAGAATTCAACACACCGCCTGTCCCAGGGCGTGCGCACTATTCATTTATCGGTCGAAAGAATGTTTAGCACTCTCAGGAGGTACTCGTCATCCCAACCCGCTCTCATTCGTCGGGT
>JAYUBA010001038.1:0-4321 GCA_043741075.1 Frigoriglobus sp. | reverse complement strand
CGCTCACGCCGGCTGCCCACGGAGCGTGCGCCAGCAGAAGCGGGCCGTGAAGAACTGGCCGGCGGCACCCAGTGCGCCGACGAGCGTCACGACGAGCGCGGCCCGCAGCGCCCACAGGTCCACCGCCCGCTTCGTCTCGTCCACCCGCGTGCGCGCCGTCGTTACCACGTTGCCCATCTGGTCGGTGAACCCGCGCGCCTGGTTCAGTGCCGATTCCACCGTCACGAGTTGTTCGGCCGTCGGCTGCGCGCCGCCCACGGGGATGCCCAGCAGCGTGCGCACGTTCCGCAGCTCGCGGGACGCGGCGTCGAGGTCGGCTTGCGTCTGCACCAGTTGCTCCGGCTTCACGCCGAATAGCCCCTTCAACTCGTCGTTGTCGTCGAACAGTTCCAGCGCCGCCTTGGCGACGACGGCCGCTTCCGACGCGGTGACGACGGCCCCGTTGGCGCGCTCGACCGAACCCGCGAGGTTCTCCGACGCCCGCCGGGCGGTGAGCTGCACGAACGGGTTGACCGGGTCCGCGACCGGGCCGGTCTTGCGGGCGTCCGCGAGGTCCCGGTCGGCCTGGTGGATCACCCCGCGTACGAACCCGACGGCGCGGCCGGCGGCGTTGACCGCGGCGTGCGCGCGCACGGCCACCGCGTCCGTCCGCCGGTTCGTCTCCGCCTTCACCCACCACACGCCGACGGCCGCGGTGACGAAGGCGGTGAACCCGACCGCGGACGCGACCAACCCGAACACGGCCGACAGGCGGCGGACGACGGACCACATCGCACGTTCCTCCGATCCCGCGGATCATACGGAAGCGAGACGGCCGCGATCTGTAGCCGGCCTCTGTGAGGCCGGGGCAACACAACTCGCGTAACCCCGGCCTCACAGAGGCCGGCTACAGGCCGAAACCGACCAACCCGATCCGGCGGATCAGTCCTTCACGCGGTAGATGACGAAGTGCGTGGTGCGGGCGACCGGCACTTGCGCGCGAACCCATTCGAGCCGCATCTTGTGCGGCGGCGTCGGCGCGGGGTTGTTGCTCATGATCGCGGCCGAAACCGCGAGGTACTTCGTTGGGCAGTGCGCCTTCACGTCGTCGTCGGCCAGGATCGGGAGCCAGCTCATGTTCACCCACGCGAACGGCGGGCGGAAGACGTTCGGGTCGCTGCCGTAGTACCACACCGCGAGCGGTTCGCCGCCGTTGTGCGCGTCGTTCCACGCCCGCAGTTCGGGCAGCCCCTGACCCCAGTCGTAGTTCGAGTCGTGCAGCAGGCGCGAGCCGGCCGGCGTCCCGCCCCACGCCTGGTTGAAGTAGCTCAGCCCGTGCGGCCACACCCACGCGGCCGTACCCGCCGAAGCCGCGAGCAGCGCGCCCACCAGCCACCGCGGCACCACGCGGGCGCTCCCACCCGCGCTTTGCTCGGCCCACCCGCGGGCGATGGCCGCGGCGACGCTGATGTAGGTGAGCGCCATCAGCGTGAACACGAACCGGATGCCGATCTGCACGCGACAGTTGGGGGTGAACGCGAACAGCAGCAGCGCGACCCCGGCGGTCGGGATCAGCAGCCGCCGCGGGCGGACGACGAGCGCGGCGAGTAGCAGCGCGATCGCGGGCAGCGGCACCTTCATCGCGAGCGCGAGCGGGAAGTACACCGGCGTGGCCCGCGCGTGCCACTCGCCGAGCAGGTACGTCCCGTGCCCGCGGAAGTTGTGGCGAATCTGGTGCCACAGCGCCTCGCCGGCGTTGGTAAAGATCTTCAGGTCGCGGCTGACCGGCGTCATCGTGGTCTTCAGGTCGCCTTCCGGTAGCCCGTCCGCCCACTTGATGAACGTCGGCTCGGTGCCCCAATCGCTCCCGCAGTAGGCGAACAGCGTCGCGAACCCGATCAGGCCGATGACGACGATGTCCTTGCGGAACTGGAACGTCGCGTGCCACAGGTACACGAGCTTCCCGCGGGCCGAACTGCCGTCCGGCGGCGTGAGCGCGCCGGCCTTGGCGAGGTTCCACATGCCGAGCACGAGCATCGCCTGCGGGCCGAACGCCATCGCGGACGCCTTCGCCGCGAGCGCCAGCCCGTACAGCACGCCGGGCACGAGTACGCGGCGCGCATAACCCGCGTCCGGGCGGTAGCAGTGGTGAAAGTGGTAGACGAATACGAGCATGCACGCGACGAGGGCGATGTCGGTTGTGGCGAGCGCGGCGTGGCCGAGCAGGTTCGGGTCGCACGCGACCAGCGCGACCGCGAGCCGCCCGCCCCACGCCCCGCCGAACGTGCGGCCCAGGCGCATCGTGTACACGAGCAGCAGCCACCAGAACACGAGGTTCGCCGCGCGGCAGACGGGCAGGATCGTGTGCAGTTCAAAGAACGGGTCGAACGGCTGGCCGCGGTGCCGCTCCCACAGGTATACGGGGAGCGTCTGCACGTCCACCGGCAGCGGCATCGTGCCGGCGCGCATGAGCAGCTTGTTGCTGCCGGTGCGCCAGTTCGTGAGGCCGGCCTTCACGTACAGCGGCTCGTCGAACGTGACCCCGAGGTGCGCCGCCGCGGTCAGGCACCACGCCGACGACGCCAGCCCGACCGCCAAGAGCCACACCGCGTCCGCCCATCGCCCGCACATGACCGCCTCCGTGCGCCGCGCGTTTAGGTAGAATGCGGGAGATACCGCAACCGCGCCGGTCTAACAACCCCGAAGTCACCCGCCATGCCGCGAGCGCCGAACGTCGAGTTGGTGAACCCCGGCGTGCGCCGCGGGCCGTTCCGCGTCGCGCTGTTCGACTTCGACGGCACGCTCTCGCTCATCCGCGAGGGCTGGCCCCGCGTCATGGTCGGCCTCATGCTCGACCACCTGCGCGCGGGCGGCCTGGTTCGCGAGCCGGAGGCGGCGTGCGCGGCACACGTCGAAGCCTTCGTGATGGCGCTGAACGGTCACCCGACGGTGCGGCAGATGGAGCGGTTCGCGGAGGAAGTGACCGCGCGCGGCGGCACGCCCGCCGCGCCCGCCGTGTACCTTCAGCAGTACCTCGACGCACTCATGTCGGTGGTCCGCGGGCGGTGGGAGGCGCTCGAATCGGGCCGCGCGCGCCCGGAGGAGTGGGTGGTGCCGAACGCGCACGGCATCCTGCGCGCCCTGCACGATCGCGGCGTGCCCCTATACGTCGCGAGCGGCACCGACCTCGCGCACGTCTCGCGCGAAGTCGAACTACTTCAACTCGCGCCGCTCGTGGGCGGGCGGGTCAACGCGCCGAAGGACAACGACGCGACCTTCCGCAAGCGCGACGTGATCGAGCGCGCGATACGCGAACGCGGCATCCGCGGCGAAGAGTTGATCGGCTTCGGCGACGGCGTGGTGGAAACGCAAGAGGTGAAGCGCGCCGGCGGCGTCGCGGTGGGCGTGGCGAGCAGCGAGGCGGGCGTCCGCGGCGTACACGCGGGCAAGCGGACATCACTCATCGCGGCCGGCGCGGACCTCATCATTCCCGACTACGAACACGCGGGAGAACTGCTCGCATGGCTCTGGGGCGAGTGACCGCGCCACATGGAAAATGCAATGGCTGTTTGTTTCTGACCTCCCCCCTTGAGGGGGAGGTCGGCGGCGCTTCGCCGCCGGGTGGGGGGAAAGCGACTCGGGTGGTGCGACGGTCCCCCCACCCGCCGCTGCGCGGCGACCTCCCCCTCAAGGGGGGAGGTCAAAGACAAGGCCAGCACCAATGGCTCCCGCGCAACCGCTACGAGCCGAATTTATCTCCCGCTTATCCCGGATTGCCGATAACAGTCGGTATAACGCAGTCGGCGTTCTCGCCCGGCACCAGGGTCTCACGACCCTGGAACGGAACCGAGCGGGAAGCGTATCTTCAGGAACCGGGGCAGTTACTTGGCCGCTCCTCGCACACTGCCGCTCGCGCTCTGCGCCGCCCTCGCGGTCGTCGGCTGCGCCACGCCGCCGGGCGTCGGCCGCGGGCACGTTTCGCAGGCCGTGGAAGCGCGGTTCGGCCAGACAGTCGGCGCGAGCGGCCCGCGCAAGAACAGCGTGATCGTCCCGGAGTCGCTCGAACGCGGCGAGCCGCTCGCCGAAGATCAGGCCGTTCTGCTCGCGCTGTGGAACAACGCGCTGTTCCACGAAACGCTCGTCGAACTCGACCTGACGAAGGCCGACCTCGTTCAAGCCGGGCTGCTGCCGAACCCGGAGTTCGTGTACTACTTCCCGGCCGACAACAAGCCGTTCAAGTACCTCATCGACTTCCCCATTGAGGCGATCTGGCTCCGCCCGATCCGCCTGAAGGCGACCGCCGCGGAGAACGAGCGCGCCGCCGCCCGGCTCACGCAACTCG
>JAYUBA010001037.1:0-4321 GCA_043741075.1 Frigoriglobus sp. | reverse complement strand
TGAAGCCGGAGACATGGCCGGCCATGTCTTCGGCTTCACGACTTTCGACGCGTGGTCAGCGGGGATTGCTCAACTCCTGTTCGGCTCGCAGCCAGAATTCCACTCCGTCGCCACCCGGCTGCCCGGCCTGCTCCCAGAGGGCGTGTGCTCGCGCGCGGACCGCGTCCGTGTCGGGGACGCCGTTCTTGGTCGGCGGTTGGAGTTGCGTCGCGTTCGCCGCTTCGGCCGGATTACTCCGGGCGCTCACGGGAGCAGTGGAGTTGCTCCGAGGGGCGGTGTGGGCTGATGACTTCTTGGGCATGGGTTTCTCCGAACGAGTAGCGGGTCAGTGGTGCCCGCGAGACTGGCGTGGCCGTTCCCGTGGCGGGCCGGTTGCGACTCGTCACACCTCACCCGCACTCCGCGTACCGCTATTGAGAACGTTCGTGCGCGGCGCTCGCATGTCCCTTGGGTTCCGGGCGGTTGGACGCGTGGGAACACCTTCTTCACGAATTGGCACGCCGTCTGCATTCTCTTCTACCGACTTGCCGCGCGGCGAACGAATGACCCGCACGGCGGGCGAAATCGAGTTCGCTTCCGGCTCGCGTCAACCTGTCGCGGACGTGTGCCGCGACAGTTCACGATACCACCACTCGCCAAATCCTACTGGAGGGTACTCCGATGCTCCGCTGGGCACTCCTATTTCTTGTCGTGGCTCTGGTCTCGGCTCTGTTCGGCTTCACCGAGGTGGCGGGCACCTCGATCGTCGCGGCCAAAATCCTGTTCTTCGTGTTCCTGGTGATGTTCGTCGTGTCGCTCGTCATGGGGACGCGCTCCACCAGAGATGTCGTCTAGCGGTGCCGGGTGCCGTTCGTCCGCGACCCGCCCATTATTGGGTGGGTCGCGTGCGTTTCGGGCGCGAGTCGTGGCGCGTACGCGGGTGTGGGTCCGACACGGGAGGGCGGGATGAAAGCGAGCGATCTCGGCCGATTAGTGAAGGACGCCGGTAAGAAATTCTGGGAAGATAAAGGCCCGCGACTGGCCGCGGCACTCGCGTACTACACGGCGCTGTCGCTGTCGCCGCTAGTGCTTGCCGTGGTGGCGATCGCGGGCCTCGCGTTCGGCCCGGAAGCCGCCCGCGGGGAGATCGTGGAGCAGTTCCGCGGCACGATCGGCACCGACGCGGCGGCGTTCGTCGAACAGATGGTCCTGAAGAGCGCGTCCGAGACGAACGGGATCATCGCGACGGTGGTCGCGCTTGCGGTGCTGTTCTTCGGCGCGTCCGGCGTGTTCGCGGACTTGCAGAGCGCGCTGGACACCATCTGGAAGGTGCCCGGTAAGAAATCGGCGGGCGGAGTCCTGGCTCTGGTCAAGGAGCGGCTGCTCTCGTTCTCGCTCGTGTGCGGGACCGCGTTCCTGCTGCTCGTGTCGCTCGTGGTCACCGCCGTGTTGGCGGGCGTGAACAGTCGCGTGGCCGGGTGGATGCCGGGGATGGACGTACTGGCCGAAACGATCAACTTCGTGCTAAACTTCGCGCTGACGGCCGCACTGTTCGCGATGATCTTCAAGTGGCTGCCGGAGACGAAGCTGGCGTGGCGGGACGTGGGGGTCGGGGCCGCGGTCACGGCCGGGCTGTTCTCCGTCGGCCGCTACCTGATCGGCCTGTACCTCGGTCGAGCTGCGATCGGCTCCACCTACGGCGCGGCCGGCGCGTTCGTCGTGCTGCTCGTGTGGATACACTACTCGACGCTGATCCTGTTGTTCGGGGCCGAGTTAACCTTCGTGTACGCACAGCGGTTCGGGTCCGGGGTCCGCACGGCCGACGGGCAGTTGGTCGAACCGCGGCCCGCGCCGGCCCCGGACATGGCCCCGCCCGCCGCGAGCTGATTGGTTCCCCTCGCCGCTCTGCGCGAAACCGCGAGCGGCGCGACTACAGACGAGACGTTCACCCAGGAGTTGCCCAATGGCCGTTCTGAACAAGCTCATCTCAAAGCTGTCGAACCTCCGCCCGTACCCGTTCGCCGAGATCGTTCGGGGCCGCAAGTCGGCCGAGGCCGTTCACCCCGGTATGGGCGCGATCCCGCACGATAAGGGCGTCGCGTTCCGCGTGTGGGCGCCGAACGCCGATGCGGTGTCGGTGATCGGCACCTTCAACAATTGGGACGCGGGCAAGCACGCACTCGTTCGCGAAAACGCGGAGGGCTACTGGTACGCGGACGTGCCCGCGGCGAAGGTGGGCGACGGGTACAAGTTCGCGCTGAAGACGCCCGCGGGCGGGCTGACGAAGATCGACCCGTACGCGCGCGAGGTGACCAACTCGGTCGGCCACGGGGTCGTGTACGACCCGAAGTTCGACTGGGGCGAGCAGTTCCACAAGACGCCGCCGTGGAACGAGTGGGTGATTTACGAGCTGCACGTCGGCACGTTCAACGACCCGGACCCGCAGAACGACAAGCCGGCCACGTTCCGCGACGTGGTCCGCCGGTTCGACCACCTGAAGAAGCTCGGCGTCAACTGCCTCCAGGTGATGCCGGTGGCGGAGTTCGCCGGCGACCGGTCGTGGGGGTACAACCCGGCGCACATGTTCGCCGTCGAGAGCGCGTACGGCGGGCCGAAGGCGTTCAAGGAGTTCGTCCGCGAGGCGCACCGGGCCGGGTTCGCGGTCATCCTGGACGTGGTGTACAACCACTTCGGCCCGTCCGACCTGGACCTGTGGCGGTTCGACGGGTGGAGCCAGAACGACGGCGGCGGCATCTACTTCTACGAGGACTGGCGGAAGGACACGCCGTGGGGCGCGACGCGCCCGGACTACGGCCGCCCGGAGGTGCGCCAGTTCATCCGCGACAACGCGCTCATGTGGGTCGAAGACTACCACGTCGATGGGCTGCGCATGGACATGACGCTCTACATCCGGAGCGTGCGGGCCGACGGCGAGCCGAACCTGCCGGAGGGGTGGACCCTCCTCCAGTGGATCAACGGCGAGATCCGCGAGAAGCACCCGAACACGCTCACCATCGCCGAAGACTTGCAACACAACGACTGGATCACGAAGCCGGTGGGGGACGGCGGGGCCGGGTACGGCAGCCAGTGGGACGACCAGTTCGTTCACCCGATCCGCGAGGCGGTGATCGCCGCGGAGGACGAACACCGGTCGATGGCCGCGGTCGCGGGCGCGCTGACCCACCGGTACAACGAGGACGCGTTCCAGCGGATCATTTACAGCGAGAGCCACGACGAGGTCGCCAACGGGAAGGCCCGCGTCGTCCACGAGATCGCACCGAACGACCCGAACAACTGGTTCGCGCAGAAGCGGTCCACACTGGCCGCCGCTATGGTGTTTACCGCGCCGGGCATTCCGATGCTGTTCCAGGGGCAAGAGTTCCTCGAAGGCGGGTGGTTCCGCGACACGGTGCCGGTGGACTGGGACAACCGCGCCGAGTTCCAGGGGATCGTGCGCCTGTACCGCGACCTGATCCACCTGCGACTGAACCGCGGGGGGCACTCGCGTGGACTGACGGGGCAAAACATCGACATCATTCGCGCGGACGAAGCGAACAAAGTGATCGCGTTCCGGCGGTGGATGGAAGGTGGTCCGGGTGACGAGGTTGTAGTGGTTGCGAACTTCCACCGCGACCGCCGCGACGGCTTCGTCATCGGGTTCCCGGCGGGCGGGGCATGGAAGTTGCTCCTCAACTCAGACTGGAAGGGTTACAGCGCGCTGTTCGGCGACTACCCTTCCGCCGACGTGACCGCCCAACCGGGCGATTACGACGGCTTGCCGAACCACGCGGCCGTCAACATCGGCCCGTACAGCGTGCTGGTTTACGCCCGCACAAGCCCGTGACACCCGAGGACCGCACCATGAACTTCCACATCAAGGCCGCCGCCCGGTGCAACAGTCAAGTCGGTCTGGAGAAGCGCCTGGCGTGCCTCGCCGACGCCGGCCCGCAGGCGATCACCGACCGGCTCGCCCAACTCGACCGCGAGTGGAGCGCGGGGCGCATGACGAAGGCCACCATCGGCGTGCTGGTCGCCATTGGGCTGGGGCTGACCGCGGTGGCGAACCCGTGGTGGCTCGTCCTCCCGGCGATCGGCGGGTTCTTCCTCCTCCAGTACCTGTTCAGCCGCCAGTCGTGGCTCGGCGCGACGTTCCGCGAGTTGGGGTTCCGGTCGGGCGGCGACATCGACCAGGAGAAGTTCGCGCTGCGGGCGCTGCGGGGCGACTTCAAGTACCTGCCGACCGTCCACGAGATCGAGAGCAAGGACGACATCTCGCGGCTGGAAGGGGAAGGCGGCATCACGATCGAGCCGGAGGAGGCGAAGATGGACACGAAAGATGTGG
>JAYUBA010001036.1:0-4325 GCA_043741075.1 Frigoriglobus sp. | reverse complement strand
CGTCCCGATCCGCTGAAGCGGGTCACTACGAACTACGTCGGGCCGCACGCGTCGCACGCGTGGACTTCCAGCCCGTGGACGCACTCCGCCGCCACCGGGTAGTTCTCGAACGACATCGTGTAGTGCTGCTGGAACAGCGGGCGGAGGTAGTCCTCGATGGCCGGGTCGTAATCGGGCTTCACCGCGAACTGGCTCCCCTCGATCGAGTTCCGGATCTCACCTTCTTCGACGATCACCACCCCGGCCTTGAGGACGAACCGCGGGTACGAGAACATCTCCATCGGGTCTTTCTGGTCGTTGAAGATCGCGACGTCCGCGTCCGCGCCGACGCCGAGGTGCCCCTTCTGCGCGAGGCCGAGCGTGCGCGCCGGACCGGCGGAGGTGATGATCGCGATCTCGCCGAGCGTGTACTCGCGGTCGATGTCCGGCAGCACCATCCGCGAACGCGCCTTGTCCGTGAACTGTTTCATATGCTCCTTGCGGAACTCCTTGTCCATCAGCAGGCGCACGATTTCGGGGTAGCGCCAGAAGGTCGCGCCGTTGGGGTGATCGGTGGTCAGAGCGACGCGCCACGGGTCGGTGATGAGCAGCAGCAGTTCGAGGCCGACCGCCCACTGGATCGCGTTGACGAGGTTCTTTTCCTTGTACACGTAGGGGACGACGCCGCAGCCGGTCTCGTTCTCCACGTCGAGGTTGCCCCACTTCCGGCCGGTGAGTTCGTGCAGCAGGTGTTGCCACGGCCCGTCGGCGGTGACGGTGACGGTGTCGCCGAACAGCACCGCGCCGGCGTCGCACGTCAGGTTCGGGTGGGCGTTGAAGTACTCGGCGATCGGCACCGCCGCCGACTTCATGGTGAACCAGTCGTCGCCGCCGTAGGCGTGGTACTGGAGGTGCGCCATGTGGGCGCGGTTGCCCTCCAGCACCTTCATCGTTTCGAGGGTGGTGGTGTAGTTGCCCGGCGCGCCGAGGTTGTTGCAGTGCAGGTGAATCGGGTGCGGCAGCGCGAGTTGGTCCGCGATGTCGGCGAGCGCCTTGATGATCTTGGCGGGCGTGACGGTCTTGTAGCCGGGCACCACATCGTGCAGTCCCTTGCAGTCCTTCCCCCACTTCCACCCCGCGACGCCGCCGGGGTTCACCGCCTTGATGCCGTAGGCTTTCGCGGCCCACACCTGCCACGCGGCGACGTGCTTGGCCCGCTCGAACTCCTCGTTTTCGAGCAGGTCGAGGATGATCTCGTTGTTCGCCATCAGCACGCAGCAGCATTTGTCGATGATGGGCGTGTCGCGGAGTTCCTCGTGTGTGTGCTTGGCGGAGAGGAGGGGCACCGCGGCCTCGTTGGCGGTAGTCCAGCCCATGCCGGCGTACACGTAGCCCGTGGCGAAGGTGGTGGGCGTGGTGCCGGCCAAGCCGGCGCGGCACTGGGGCGAGTGGAAGATCGGCCGCGCCTTGCGGTGCTGTTCGGGGATCAGTCCGCGGGCGAAGTTGAGCGCCGCCCCCGCGACGTGGGTGTGAACGTCCACCCCGCCGGGGAAGACGATCATGCCGGACGCGTCGATGGTGCGCGCGCCGTCATCGACGCTAGCGACGACCTTCCCGCCGGCGATGCAGACGTCCTGCACCACGCCGTCGATGCCGTTCTTGGGGTCGTAGACCCTGCCGCCCGTGATCCGAATCATGTGGTGGTGGCCTGGGTGGGCTTCTGGCTCATCAGCGAAAACAATTGCCACTGCCTGTCGAGCGCCTCGAACAACTCGTCGTAGGTCCAACAGTACACTTTATGCGTATTCACCGCCACGCGGTCCGAACGCCAGCGGAGGCGGGCACGATCGTAGTCGGTCAGGTGCGCAGACCGGCCGATGAGGAGCGCGCCGTAGAACGTGACGTGACCGAAGCCGAAGTGCCTGGCGAACTCGGCGGAATTCTTGTGGTCGTCGAACGCATGGAACCAGTCGATCAGTTGCCCGAAGCCGTGCTCGAACCGCCGCCCCCATTCTTTCTGGGCGCGGTTCGCGGCCTTGTGAAGCACGCTGCCTTCCCGTGCGTCCTCAAATTCGATCGCGCAGAACGTGCCGGTTTCGCTGTTACCGATCACGAGGTCTGCGGTGTAGTTGCCGAACACGTCGAACTCGAACGCGAACCGATCCGCGAGGCTGATGCCCGGTATTTGCGTCCCAAGCAGCGCGACGAGTGAACGGCACGACTTGAGCAACGGCTGTAAGTCGTTCTGCTCGGACAGTTCCGCTTTCCCGACGAGTAACCCGCGGAAGCCGTCGAGCTCGAGCCGACATTGTTTCAGTTCAAACGCAACAGGTTGGAATTCCTTCACGGCGCGGCACTCGCGGCCTGAACTTGCGCCAACGCCTCTTTCGTGAAGATGGACAAGACCGTCGCCGTGTCGCCCTCGATGCTGAACGCGAAGATGAGGTTGCTGCTGCTCGTTTGGAATGCGTACAGCTCTTCGTCCGGCTTGAGCTTCCGCGACCGCGAGCGAATGAACTCGTCCGCGGGCCAGCGCCGGAGGTGTTCGAACCACCCCTCAACGATGCGGCGCTCTTCCGCGCCAAGCGCGGACAATGCGTACTCGACTTGCAGTTCGAAGCGCAGGGTCAGCAGTTGCTCGGCCATGATCGGTCCCCGAACGGGTTGTTCGATACCCCCAGCTTATCACGCCGCGGCGGAAGCGATACACCGCGTCCGAAACGGCGCGACTCGCTCGGCCTCACGTGATCTGCGCGCCGGTCGTTGGGGTCGGGTACCACGCGGGCTTCTTCTGCACGGCCGCGACGATCCGCTTCAACACCTCTTCGTCGGTCGGGTACGGCGACTGCAGCGGCGGGCGCAGCGGCAGCGGCACCTCGTCCATGCGGTACGCGGTGCCCGGCGCACTGATGCCCGCTACCGCCGTCGTGATGTGGACGCGGGCCAGCCGGCTCGTGTGCGTCACCTTCGGGTCGAGGACGATCGTCGGCGTGCGCTTCAGGTGCTCGATCGCGGGCTTCGGCATCGTCGCGCCGGGGTCGGCGCCGATCACCAGCGTCGCGTCGTTGTCGCCGCGCACGAGAAGATCGACGGTCGAGTACTCGCCGGGGTTGAATCGCGGGTAGCCGCGGGTCAGGCTGACGCCGAACGGATACCCGGTCGTGTAACGGAGGACCACGTCCGCGCCGGTCACGTTGCCGTGCCCGCGCATCGGCATCGCGACGAACTTCGTGAACGCGTTCAGTTCCGCCGCCAGCGTCAGCGCCGCCGCGCTGTTCATGTGCTTGCCCCGCGTCATGGACAGGCCCATGCCGAAGAACAGCACGCCGAACTTCGCGGCCTTCATCCGGTTGACGAGGTCTTGAAGTTGCTCCAACGTGAGGCCGGTTTCCGCCGCCGCTTCCGCACTCACCTTCTGGTTCTTCACCAGCGCGCGGAGGATGGTGAGCATCTCGAAGTCTTTGCCCGGCCGCACCTGGAGGAAGATG
The DNA here is from genome assembly GCA_043741075.1 of Frigoriglobus sp. GTDB lineage: Bacteria > Planctomycetota > Planctomycetia > Gemmatales > Gemmataceae > Gemmata. The sequence continues at coordinate 858 of JAYUBA010001036.1, read as the reverse complement.
TCGGCGGCCTTCGCGCTCATCGTCTCGCGGATGTCCACCAGCACCATCGTGCGGTCCTTGCGACCGCGCGGCAGGAACTTCCCCTTCGGCATCAGCGCGTACTTCGTGAAGTGCCGCGGGTGGCACTCGGCCGGGTTGCCGCCCCAGTAGATGATGAAGTCGGCCCGGTTCTTCACTTCGCCCAGCGTACAGGTCACCTTACCGCCCAACTGGGCGGCTATCTCGGTGGGACCGTGTCAGAGGGAGGTGTGGCTGTCGATCACCCCGCCGACCAGTTCTGCCAGCCACACCGCCTCGCGCTGCGCTTCGCAGGTGGTGTTGCTGAGGCCGTACACGAGCGGCATGTGCGCCGCGTGCAGGTACTCGGCGGCGGCTTCCACCGCGTCATCGACGGTGGCCTCCTTGCCGTCGATGAGCGCGTCCGGGTACAGGTGTTCGGCGGTGTGGTTCTTGAACCACGCCTCGCCGAGGATGCACGCCCGCTTCGTTTCGACGATGCGCACCGCGTCGGCGTGCAGTTCGATGTCGTCGCACACGCACCCGCAGAACGTGCAGGTGGCGTTCTTCACCACGGTCAACTCGTGCTTCGCGGCTTCGGGCATCACGGCGGTCGTCATGGTGCAACTCGTGGTGTTTTCGTCACTGCGGCTTCGGCTCTGTCTGCGGGCCGCCCGAACCGGGCGGTGCGAGGAAGGCTCACCCCAGCGCCCGGCCGCGGTAGCTGCCGCGGATGCGCCGCGGCATGAACCGCCCCGGCTCGATCTCTTCCCACGGTGCCTCGGCGGGCGCGCTCGCGGCCTGCTCCTGGGCGTCGGTCGGCTTATCGTTGGTGTTCATCGTTGCTCCAAGAAGACCCAC
>JAYUBA010001035.1:0-4326 GCA_043741075.1 Frigoriglobus sp. | reverse complement strand
GACACCCTCCGCGACCAACCGGCCGCCCGGTGCCGCGCGGCACCGGGCGGCCGGTTGGTCGCGGAGGGTGTCCGATGGCGATGACGAGCGGGCAGTTGGCGAAGAAGTCCGGGGTCGGGGTGGAGACGCTCCGGTTCTACGAGCGCGAGGGCCTGCTCCCGCCGCCGGCCCGCCTGGCGTCCGGCTACCGCCAGTACCCGGCCGAGGCCGTCGAGCGGGTCCGGTTCGTCCGCCGCGCCCAACTGCTCGGCTTCCAACTCAAGGACATCAAAGAACTGCTCGCCCTGCGCGACGACCCGGACGCCGGCAGTGGGCAGGTGCGGGAGAAGGCGGTGGCGAAGCTGGCCGACATCGACCAGCGGATCAAAGACCTGGAGGAAATGCGGACCGAACTGACCCGGCTGGTCGCCGCGTGCGACGGGTCCGGCACGGCGGCCGACTGCCCCATCATCACCGCCATCCGCGACGACGGCCGCCCCGCCTGACGAACGGACATGCGGGCAGTGAAGTCGCTCCGCGTCACCCGGTGACTGGCACAACCCCTGAGCCTGGTACGGGACAGTTTCGATTTGGCCCCCGTTAGGAGCATAATTTGCACACTCGAAAAATCGTCCTTGCGCGGCTTTTCGTGCAGGGACGCCCGGAACTGACGACGGAGAGCCTCGATGAGCTACACGAAACTGACCGGCCTGGCACTCGGCTGCCTACTCCTCCTGGGGGCGGGGGCGGGCGCGACCGCCGACGACAAGAAGGCCCCGGCCGGCGACGACAAGCACGCCGCCACGTTCGTCGAGTGCGCGAGGGCGTGCGACGACTGCGCCCGAAGCTGCGACGGGTGCGCGGCCCACTGCCTGAAGCTCGTCGCCGACGGGAGCAAGCACCACCTGGCGACCCTGAAGACCTGCCAGGACTGCGCCGCCGTGTGCAAGGCCGCGTCGTGCGTCGTGGCGAAGCAGGGGCCGTTCTCGGACATCGTGTGTGCCGCGTGCGCGGACTGTTGCAAGCGGTGCGGCGACGCCTGCGAGAAGCACGGCGGCGACGACGCGACGATGAAGGCGTGCGCGGCCGAGTGCCGCAAGTGCGAGAAGGCGTGCCGGGAGATGCTCAAGCACACCGGCCACGGCGACAAGTGACCCGACCGGTAGTTGACGAGCGACCAGCACCCCCGGCCCGCCGGGGGTGCTGCCGTTTCTCCTTCCGCCGCACCTCCGGCCCCGGCGTCGCGACGATTCTCGCGGTTCGTCCCTTGACCCCGTAGCACGGTACGGGCCGTAGACTGCCCGCAGCAACGTCATCGCCCCCTGAAGGAGTAGAACCATGAACCACGACCACAGCGGACACGGGGCGCAGACCACGGTCGAGCTTCCGCTTATCGGCGGGACGACGACCGACCCGGTGTGCGGGATGGCCGTTGACCCCGGCACCGCCGCCGGTTCGGTCGCCCGCGCCGGCGCGACGTACTACTTTTGCAGCCGGCACTGCCAGGCGAAATTCGAGGCCGATCCGGGGAAATACACCGGGCCGGTTCCCGCGACCGGTGGCGGCTCGTGCTGCGGCGGGTCGAAGGCCGAGGAGCGGTCGGTTGGCCCACTTCCGGCGCGAGTCGGAGGTGACGGCTCGTGCTGCGGCGGGGCGAAGCTTGATCGCCCGCGCCTCCCGTCGCCACCGACGGCGGGGTCGAAGTGGACGTGCCCGATGCACCCGGAGGTCGTGCGGGACGGCCCCGGCACCTGCCCGAAGTGCGGCATGGCCCTGGAGCCGGTGGTGCCGCAGGCCGGGGGGGAAGACGACTCCGAACTGCGCGACATGCGCCGGCGGTTCGTGGTGGCCGCCGTGCTGACGCTGCCGGTGTTCGCCCTTGCCATGTTGCCGATGATCCCCGGCCTGACGTTGCCCCACTGGTTGACGAAATCGGCCAACTGGATCGGGTTGGTGCTGGCGACCCCGGTCGTGTTCTGGGCCGGGTGGCCGTTCTTCGTCCGGGCGACCCAGGCACTGCGGCACCGCACAGCGAACATGTTCACGCTGATCGCCCTCGGCACCGGCGCGGCGTGGGGGTACAGCGCCGCCGCGACCTTCGCCCCCGCCGCGTTCCCGGCCGGGTTTGTTGACCCCCACGGCGTCATCCCGACCTACTTCGAGGCGGCGGCCGTCATTGTCACCCTGGTGTTGCTCGGCCAAGTGCTGGAACTTCGCGCCCGGCGCAGCACCGGTGCCGCGATCCGCGCTCTGCTGGCGCTCGCCCCGGCGACCGCCCGGCGCGTTCGCGACGACGGCACCGAAGAAGACATCCCGCTCGGCCACGTCCACAGCGGCGACCGGCTCCGGGTTCGCCCCGGCGAGAAGGTGCCGGTGGACGGGACCGTGGCCGAGGGGTCCGGCGTGGTGGACGAGTCGATGCTCACCGGCGAGCCGATCCCCGTGACGAAGGGGGCGGGGGGCGCGGTGACCGGCGGCACGGTGAACACCACCGGCTCGTTCGTGATGACCGCGACGAAGATCGGGAGCGAGACCGTCCTGGCCCGGATCGTCGCCCTGGTCGGGGAGGCCCAGCGGAGCCGCGCCCCGATCCAGAAACTCGCCGACCGCGCGGCCGCGTGGTTCGTCCCGGCGGTCGTCGCGGTCGCGGTGCTGACGTTCATCCTGTGGGCGATCTTCGGCCCCTCACCGGCATTCGCCTACGCACTCGTGAACGCGGTCGCGGTCCTCATCATCGCCTGCCCGTGCGCCCTGGGCCTGGCCGCACCGATGTCGATCACCGTCGGCGTGGGACGCGGGGCATCGGCCGGCGTCCTCATCCGCTCGGCCGACGTGCTGGAACGCATGGAGAAGGTCGATACGGTCGTTTTAGACAAGACCGGCACACTCACCGAGGGCAAGCCGCGTCTGGTCACACTCCAGCCCGCGCGCGGGTTCACCGAGGTCGAACTGCTCCGCCTCGCGGCCGCTCTGGAAAAGGGGAGCGAACACCCGTTAGCCGCCGCGATCCTCAAAGGCGCGCAGGACCGGGTGGTCACCCCGCCGGCCGTCGAGGGCTTCGAGTCGGTCGCGGGCAAGGGCGTTCGGGGCCGCGTGGCGGACGAGCGGGTCGCGCTCGGCAACCGGGCGATGATGGAGGCCGAGGGGGTGAGCGACCTGAACGACCTTGCGGCCCGCGCCGAGGAACTCCGGCGCGACGGGCAGACGGTCGTGTTCGTCGCGGTGGACGGCAAACCCGCCGGTCTCCTCGGCGTCGCCGACCCCATCAAGGCGACGACACCGGACGCGGTGAAGCAACTCCACGCGGCCGGAATCCGGCTCGTGATCCTGAGCGGCGACAGCCGCACCACCGTCGAGGCGGTCGCGAAGAAGCTCGGCATCGACGAGGTGGTGGCGGAAGTGCTGCCGGAGCAAAAGGTCGAGGCGGTGCGGAAGCTGCGGGCCGAAGGCCGGGTGGTCGCGATGGCCGGCGACGGCGTGAACGACGCCCCGGCCCTGGCCGCCGCCGACGTGGGGATCGCGATGGGCACCGGCACCGACGTGGCGATGGAGTCGGCCGGGGTCACCCTCGTGAAGGGCGACCTGCGCGGGATCGCGAAGGCCCGCGCCCTGAGCCGGGCGACGATGAAGAACATCCGGCAGAACCTGGTCTTCGCCTTCGCCTACAACCTGGTCGGCGTCCCGGTCGCGGCCGGGGTGCTGTACCCGTTCTTCGGGCTGCTCCTGAGTCCGATGATCGCCGCCGCCGCGATGAGCCTCAGTTCGGTTTCGGTGATCGCCAACGCCTTGCGACTCAAGGCCGTCCGGGTGTGACCGTAGAGTTTGAGCCGTTCCCACCGGCCCTCCGAGCGGGCCGATCACCGGAGGGTAGGCCGATGATTGCGTTGTTCGCACACGGCGCGGGCGGGTCCGGCTGGGGTGGCCCCATCGAGCCGTGGGAACTCCACCCGATGCTCGTCCACTTCCCCATCGCCCTGCTCCTGGGCGGCGTCGCGCTCGACCTGTACGCCGGGTGGCGTGGGCGGCCGAACCTGCTCCCGACGGTTCGCGGGTTGCTCGTCGCGGGCGTCGCGACCGGCCTCCTCGCCGCCCTCGCGGGCCTGCTCGCCTTCTTCACCGTGCCGGCTCACACCGAGGAGGCGCACGGCCTCATGTACTGGCACCTCGGCGTGCAGGCGGCGGCCCTGGCCCTGTTCGCCTGGCCCGCGAGGGCGAAGGGGTCCGATCCCGCCGCCGTCGGTGCGGCGCGAATCGCCGGGTGGGTGGCCGCCCTTCTGCTGGTCGTGGGGTCGGGGATCGGCGGCTACGTCGTCTACCACGGCGGCGCGGGGGTGGAACCCAAACTGC
>JAYUBA010001034.1:0-4326 GCA_043741075.1 Frigoriglobus sp. | reverse complement strand
GCACGGTTCAGCGAGCGAGCCGAATCCGACGATGGTTGCTCCGATCAAGTCGATGGGCACATCCCCGCCGTCCTCCGGGCGAAAGTAGTTCGGCAGTCGATTAACCACATCCGCTTGCAAGAAGTCTTTTGAATCGTTCACACCAGCCTCCAAGTGAGGCCGCCTGCCCGAATTCCGTAACAGACTGCGGAATTCCGTAACAGGTGGCTAAATCGTAACAAAGCCGTCCGACCAGCATTCGTGCGCACACCCACAAACCGGCGACTCCGCCCGCCACGACGAGAGCCTTCATCAACCAGCCCCCGACCACCCGATCAATCTGGGATTCTTGGTGGGCCTCTTTCCACACATGATCGACGGCATCGGCGCCATGCTTCCGGTCAATCTCCTCCCGAATCCGGTCGTTGTACCCTTTCGTCCGCTCGACCAGTTCCTCCGTGACTTCACAGAAGGCGACGACTTCCAATTCGACGCCAAACCGCTTCCGCAACATCGACCTCGCCGCTTCGTCGGTCGGCGTCAACCCGGCCATGTGACCGTAGATTTTCCACTTCATTGTGTTGGCGGCGATATCCCGTTCCGCCTCGGCGCGGCCCTCAGCATTCCACACCAAAGGCGGGAGCATGGTGAGGATCGAAGCGGCGAGAATGGAGATCATGGGACGCCTGCCCCTGCCGTTGGAAGTGTGGTTGCCTCCGACCTTACTTGCTCAATGATACCCGACGACGCACACCGTGGTGCCACTCTACTTCAACGCCGCCAGCAGCAGCTTGTACAGCCCCTCGGGGTCGTCCTTGTCGTCGGGGCGCAGGCGCATGTAGATGCTCGTGTCGTCCACGATCTTCATTCGCCCCTTGCTCGACGCGATGAGCTGCTTCGCGCGGTCCGCGTTGCGGTAGTTGAAGATCAGGTCGCGGTTGTCGCGGTGGACGCTCGATATCTGCCACTTCACGCACAGCAGGCGAATTTCGGTGGTGCGGAGCAGCCACTCCACCGGCTCCGGGTACGGGCCGTAGCGGTCGCGGAGTTCCTGCCGGAAGTCGTTCAGTTTGCCGGGGTCGCGGAGCCGCGCCAGCCGCCGGTACACCTCGATGCGCAGCTTCTGACCCGGCACATAATCGCGCGGCAGGAACGACGCCCACGGCAGATCGACGTTCACCTCCACCGCCGCCTTCGGCGGCTGCTGCTTCAGCGACCGCACCGCGTTTTCGAGCAACTGGCAGTACAGCTCGTAGCCGATGGCCGCGATGTGCCCGCTCTGCTCCCCGCCCAGGATGTTGCCGGCCCCGCGAATCTCCAGGTCCCGCATCGCGATCTTGAACCCCGCCCCGAGTTCGGTGAACTCCTCGATGGCCTTCAGGCGGCGCTGCGAGTTCGGGTTCAGCAGCTTCAGCGGGTTCACGATCAGGTACGCGTAGGCGCGGTTCTTCGACCGCCCGACGCGCCCGCGAAGCTGGTGCAGGTCCGCGAGGCCGTACATGTCGGCTTCGTCGATGAAGATGGTGTTCGCGTTCGGGATGTCCAGCCCGCTCTCGATGATCGTCGTGGCAACCAGAATGTCGGCGTCCTTGCGGACGAACGCGACCATCGCCTTTTCGAGTTCGTGGCCGTCCATCTGCCCGTGCCCGACGGTCACCTTCGCCTCCGGCACGAGCATCCTCACCTTCGTCGCGATGTCGTGGATGTCCTGCACGCGGTTGTGGACGAAGTACACCTGCCCGCCGCGGTTCATCTCGCGCAAAATCGCGCTGCGGATCAGTTGATCGTCCCACCGGTGAATGCGCGTTTCCACCGGCTGCCGGTCGGCCGGCGGCGTTTCGAGGTTGCTGATCTCGCGGATGCCCAGCAGCGACGCGTGCAGCGTCCGCGGGATCGGCGTCGCGGTCATCGTGAGCACGTCCACCGTCGCGCGGAGCATCTTCAGCCGCTCCTTGTGCTCCACCCCGAACCGCTGCTCCTCGTCGATCACCACCAGCCCCAAATCCTTGAACTTCACGTCCTTCGACAGCAGCCGGTGCGTGCCGACGATCACGTCCACTTCGCCGCTGGCGAGCTTCTTCAGCGTCTCCTTCTGCTTCGCCGCGCCCTTGAAGCGGTTCACCACATCGACGACGAACGGGTACTCCGCGAACCGCTGGCTGAACGTGCGGAAGTGCTGCTCCGCGAGGACCGTCGTGGGGACGAGGATCGCGACCTGCTTGCCGCTATCGACTGCCTTGAACGCGGCCCGGATGGCGACCTCCGTTTTGCCGTAACCCACGTCGCCGCAGATCAGCCGATCCATCGGCTTCGCCTTCTCCAAGTCAGACTTAACCTCGGTGATGGCCGATAGTTGGTCGGGCGTTTCCTGGTACGGGAACGCGGCCTCGAACTCCTTCTGCCACTCGGAATCCGGCGGGAACGGGAACCCCGGCACCGCCTGCCGCACCGCCTGAATCTGGATCATGTCCGCGGCCATGTCGCGGACAGCTTCGGATACGCGGTCCTTCTTCCGCCCCCACGCGGTGCCGCCGAGTTTCGACAGTTCCGGCTCGGTCTGCGACCCGCCGACGTACTTCTGAACGAGGTCGATTCGCGTCGCCGGCACGTAGAGGAACACGCCGTCGCGGAACTCCAGAATCAGGTTCTCTTCTTCCGCGAGCGGGGGGCGTGTGCCCCCTGTGTCTTCATCCTCGTTCGCAGCGTTCGCCGCCGTCTTCTGGAGCATCTTCATGCCGCGGAAGCGGGCGATGCCGTGCGCGACGTGAACCACATAATCGCCGTCGTTCAGGTCGAGGAACGTGTCGATGGCACGCGACTCGATCTGCCGGCTCGACTTCGTCTGCACCTTCGTGCCCGGCGGGAGCAAGTCCTTGTGGAAGATCTCGTGGCTGCCGAGCACCACATGCCCGGTTTCGACGAGGCGGAAGCCGGCGCGCACATGCCCGGTCACGAGCTGTAGCCGGTGCGATTCCGCGAGTTTGCCCGCCTTCAACACCTCCGTGAGCCGGTGAACCTCTGCTTCGCTCTGGCACGCGATCAGCACCCGCGCCGACTTGCCCGCGGCGATGGAATCGAGTTCGTCGCGCACGCGGAGCACGCTGCCGCTGAACCGCTCGACCGACTCGACGCGGAGGTGAACCGACGCTTCCACGCTCGGCCGCGGCAGCGCGGAGACGACTACGTTCGGCAGCTTCATCAGGCTGGCGAACGCCTGCTCCGGTGTGAACAGGCCGTCGGTGAAGGCCACGCGTTCGAGGAAGTGCTTCGCCTGCTCCTTCAACTCGCGCGGCTCGGTGAGCAGTACCCACGACTCGGCGGGAAGGTAGTCTGCTAAGAAACCTCTCCCCCCAGCCCCCTCCCCTAAGAAGGGGGGGGGGGCAAATCCGGCTCCCCCTCCCTTCTTAGGGGAGGGGGCTGGGGGGAGAGGTTCTTCCGCCGCCAGCAGCGTCACGCTCTGCCGCGTGCCCAAACTCCGCTGCGAACCGGCCGCGAACGTGCGGATGCTCTCCACCTCGTCGCCGAAGAACTCGAACCGCACCGGGTCGGGCGCGTCCGGCGGGAAGATGTCGCAGATGCCGCCGCGGCGGCTGAACTCGCCGGGGTACTCCACCGCGTCCACCCGCTTGTAGCCGTTGGCGACCAGCCATTCGGCCAGTTCGCTCGGTTCGACAATCTCGCCGGCGGTGATCGTGCGCCCGCGGGCGGCGAGGTCGGCGCGCTCCGGCACCGGCTGGCACACCGCCGCGATGCAGCACACCAGCACCTTCGGCGGGTCGAGCAACAACTGCTGAAGCAGGCGCAGGCGCGAAGTGGTGGTCGGGTCGAGTTTCCCCTTATTGGACGTGACCGGCCACGTTTCCCACGCGTCGAACGCGAGTGGCCGCGCGCCGGTGAACGACGCGATGTCCTCCACCCACCCCGACACGTCCGCCGGACTCGGCACCACGACGAGCAGCGTGCCGGGCGCGTCGGTCGCGAGCGCCGCGGCGGCCAGCGACGCGGACGAACCCCAGGCGCCGTCTACCGTTCCGCTGCGGTTGGCGGCCAGCGCGGCGCGCAGTGCCGCCCAGCCCTCCGCTTTGTGAAGCAGACCAGGCAGGGCGCGTAAACCGGCATCCGCCGGCGCCGCGAGAGTCGCCGTCGTCATGAAAGTCTCCTCAACCGGCACATTCTACGCACTTCTCCGACCACCGGGACAGGCCGACTGAATCGTGCCTCAGAACCCAGGGCGTTGCCCTGGGCTGAGGAATCGCAGGCCTTCAGCCTGCATTCCGTCTTCGCCCTGAAAGGGTGAGCTTCCTCAGCCCAGGGCAACGCCCTGGGTTCTGAGGTTCCAAGGCTTTG
>JAYUBA010001033.1:0-4330 GCA_043741075.1 Frigoriglobus sp. | reverse complement strand
TTCAGCCCGGACGGCAAGACCCTCGCCTTCGGCACCTCCGGCGGCGTCCGCCTGTTCGATCTGACGAAGTAGTTTCTGTAGCCGGCCTCTGCGAGGCCGGGCCGGGGTCACGGACCGCGGCTACGGAACCACGAAGACAGCCCACGGCTCCGGCCGTGGGCTTTCCCTTTTCCCGCCGCTACAACACCCGGTATTCCCACCCGCACGGAGTACCGCCGATGTCCCCCGCTTCCGACCCGTGGTTCCAGACCCTGTTCGCCGACCGCATCGGCGGGGCCAACTACGGCAAGGGCACCGACATCTACAAGTTCGAGAAGATCAAGCGCGCCAAGCGCCTCGCGCTCGCCGAACACCCCGAACGCAAACTCCTCGACTTCGGCATCGGCGAGAACGACGACATGGCCGACGCCAGCGTCCGCGACGCCCTCGCCCGCGAAGCCAACAAGGTCGAGAACCGCGGGTACGCGGACAACGGCATTCAGAATTACAAGGACGCCGCGGCCGAGTTCATGCAGCGGCAGTTCGGCGTCACCCTCGACCCGGTGACAGAGGTGTGTCACTGCATCGGCTCGAAGCCCGCCTACGCGATGCTGCCGGCGGTGTTCATCAACCCCGGCGACATCACGCTCATGACCGTGCCCGGCTACCCGGTCGCGGGCACCTGGACACGCTACCTCGGCGGCGAAGTGGTGCGCCTCCCGCTGCTGGAGAAGAACGGCTACTTCCCCGACCTCGACGGCATTACCGCCGACGTGCGCAGGCGCGCGAAGCTGATGGTCATCAACTACCCGAACAGCCCGACCGGCGCGACCGCGACGAAGGACTTTTACAAGCGCGTCATCGAGTTCGCCCATGCCAACCAGATCGTCGTCGTGCAGGACGCGGCGCACATCCTGCTGAGCTACAAGAGCGACCCGCTCAGCTTCCTCCAGGTGGACGGGGCGAAGGAGGTGGGCGTCGAGGTGCATTCGATGTCGAAGGGGTTCAACATGATCGGCTGGCGGCTCGGGTTCGTGTGCGGGCACCCGAAGATCGTGCAGGCGTACGCGGACGTGAAGGACAACAGCGACAGCGGGCAGTTCATGGCGGTGCAGCACGCCGCGGCGCAGGCGCTGCGCACGCCGGAAATTCCGATCGCGGTGCGGGCGAAGTACAAGCGGCGGCTCGAAAAGCTCGTCGCGGCCTTGAAGCCGGTCGGGTTCAAGTGCGAGATGCCGGGCGGCACGTACTTCCTGTACACCGCGGCCCCGAAGGCGGCGGGCGAACTCGCCTTCGCGAGCGCGGAGGCCGCGTCGCAGTACCTGATCCACGACCAGAGCGTGTGCTGCGTGCCGTGGGACGACGCGGGCGCGTACCTGCGGTTCTCGGTAACCTACATTGCGAAGGACGGTGCCGAGGAGGACGCGCTCATGGCCGAAACCGTCGCGCGCCTCAAGGGCATGAACCTGAAGTTCTGAACCGCGTCACGGGCGGAGCTTGGCCAGGAGGTCGTTGAACCGCGGGTCGTCCTTCAGCGCGCGGAACGCCCGGAGTCGTTTGATGTGGTCCGGGTGCTTGTCGCGGTACTGGAACTTGACCACCGCCTGCTCCAACGCGTCGAGAGCGTCTTGCCACCGCTTGTCGGGTAGCGGGGCGCCGTCGAGTTCGGCGAGCAGCGCCAGAGCGGTGGCCCGCTTGAACAGGTTCGCCGGGCTGACGCTGACGCCGGGCTTCTCGCGGCACAGATCGTTGAGCATGTCGAGCGCGAGGTCCGCGTGTCGGCGGGCGGCGTCCGGGTTCGTGCCGGCGTACAGTTGCGCGAGGAGGGCGTGAGTCGCCGCCAACGTCCCGAGGGTTCCGCGGCTCCGCTGGTCCTTCCCCGTCGAGTCGTCGCGGGGCAAGAAGGTTTGGGCGTCTTCCAGTAGCGCCTTGATCTCGTCCGGGTTCCTGTCATCGGGCAGCAGGTCGAGTTCGGCGATCTGATTCAATCGGCCGCACAGGTCGAGCCGGTACTCCACGTTGTTCGGGTTGTCCCGGACGAGCTTCCGCTGCTCCTCGAGGGACTTCGCCGCGAAGTGTCGGGCCGTGGCGAACGCGCGCGAGCGGGTTTGGAAGTCGGCGAAGTTGCCCCAACTCCGGGCCAGTTGCTGGCGCGCGTCGGCGGCGTCCGCCGCGTTCGCGCGCGGGGCCAGCGCCGCGACCTGCTCCCGGAGGGCGTGCGAGTTCCAGTACGCGCGGTCGGCGTCGGCGGCGTTCAGTTCGGCCAGCACGTCCCCGTGGTACCCGTACCCGCGGCCGAGGTCGCGGAGGGCGTCCAGAACCTTCTTGCGCGCCTCCGCGGGCAGGGCGGCGAACTCGTCGGGCGCCATCTTCGGGCCGGCCCCGGCCAACTCGCGGCGGAACGCGATGGCCACCTTGTACGCTTCGGAGGCCTTGTCGAACTTGCGCTGCACGCCGAGCAGTTCGCCGCGCAGGTGCCACACCTCCGCGAGTTGACGGGTCGCGTCGTTGCGCGCGTCCGGCGCGGGCTCGTTCCGCACGCGCTCCCAAAGGGTCTGGGCCTCGTCGCAGGCGCCCTGGGTCGCCGTGTCGTCGCCGAGTTCGAACGCGACCCGGCCCGACTTCAGCCGCGCCTTCGCCAGGGCGCGGCGGGCCGTCGGGTCGCCGTCGGCCGCCGGGCGGCACAGCGACTCCGCCTTGCCGTACGCGTCGCGGGCCTTCGTCTTGTCCCCGGTCCGCCGGTACAGGTCGCCGATCACCACGAACCCGTCGGCCAGTTCGGCCGGGTCGTACCCGCCCTCCGCCTGCCGACTCAGTTCCTCGTAATAGGTCATCAGCGCCGCGTGGAGCGGCTCCAGCCCGGCCATGCGGCTCAGGTCGCCGCCGTCGCTGACCAGCGCGTTAATTTTGCGGATCGCCCGGAGCGACCGGTCGGCCTGCTCGCGGAGGAGCTTCGCGTTCGCCCCCTGTTCGGCGAGGATCCGCTCGGTGGCCTGCTTCTCCGCGGCGTGGAGCTTGTGTTCCGCCGCGGTTTGTTCCTCGCGCACCTTCGTTTCGGCCGCCTCCTGCTCGTTCCGCCGCAGGCCCTCGGCCGCCTTGCGCTGTAGAACCACCCACCCGAACACGGACAGCACGACCAGCAGCACGGACGCGGCGATTGTGGCCGCCTCCCACGGGCGGCGGCGGACCTGCCGCACCAGCCGCTCCCACGACGGCGACGGGCGGGCCGCGATCGTCTCCCCGTTGAGCCACCGGCGCAGGTCGTCGGCCAGTTCGCCGGCCGTCGGGTAGCGCCGGGCGGGGGACTTCTGGAGGCACTTCAGGCAGATGGTCGCGAGGTCGCGGGGGAGCCGCGGCACGAGCCGGCTCGGCGGGGCCGGTTCGGCCCACCGCACCTGCTCCAGCGTGTCCACCATGTTGACCCCGCGGAACGGGGGCCGGCCGGTCAGCAGTTCGTACAGGATCGCGCCCAGCCCGTACACGTCGGTCGCCGGGCCGAGCTGTTTGACCTTCCCCTCGGCCTGCTCCGGGGCCATGTAACTCGGCGTGCCCATCACCGCGCCCGAGGGCGTCATCCCCGACGACACCTCCAGCTCCTTCGCCAGCCCGAAGTCGGTCAGCTTGAGCGCCTTGTCCTTGCCGCGGAGCACGTTCGCCGGCTTCAGGTCGCGGTGGATCACGCCCTTTTCGTGGGCGAATTGAACGGCGCGGGCGATGGTCTCCATCATCTCCGCGGCGCGGCGCGGCTCCTGCGGGTGGCCGGCCAGTTCGCGGTCCAGGCTGCCGCCCTCGGCGAACTCCAGCACCAGGTACGGGCGCCCGTCCGGGGTCGTCTCGATGGCGAAGATCTTGATGATGTTCGGGTGGTCGAGCATCGCGATCAGTTCGGCCTCGCCGCGGAACCGGCTCGCCTCGAACGGGTCGGTCGAGCGGAGCACCTTCACCGCGACGAACCGGCCCAGGGTGCGGTCCACGGCCTTGTACACCCGCCCCATGCCGCCCTCGCCGATCTCGGCGATCACGTCGTAATCGCCGAACGCGAGTACGGCCGTGCGCGCCGGGGCGGGCAGCGTTTCGTGCGAGTTGGCGGGGGCGCTACGGTTCGAATCGTCGGATGTCATCACGGCGTCTCGTGACTGGGCGACCGGTCCGGGCCGCGGCGGCACCGGAACAATATAGCGAGGGGTGTGTCCAGTTTATAACGAACGTCCCGGCAAATACCGGACGAATTACCGGGAATGCTTCACCCGGATTTCACGCGAGCCCGGCGGCCCACCCCTATCTCATCCGCAATCGGGTTGACGGGTAGCGGTACGGGTGGCTCCGGTCACCCCGTCGCTGACGCTCCGGG
>JAYUBA010001032.1:0-4332 GCA_043741075.1 Frigoriglobus sp. | reverse complement strand
GCAGCACCGGGCACGACGTGCCCTTGCGGTTCGTCTCGGTGACGCGGACCACCGCGCCCGCGGCGACGCCGAGTTCGGCCTGAATCACCGCGTCCGGCCAGCGCACGCGAACCACGTCCGCGCGCGCGTTCCTCCCGATCCCGAGTGCCGTCGGGAGGAGCGACTGGCCCAGCCCCGCGGAGACGGTCGTCCGCTCCGCCCCGGTCCAGAGCGCGCCGGCCTGCGCCACCACCCACGCGCCGACGCCGTCGGTGTTGGTGCGCTGGTTCGACCCCTTGTCGCGGCGCCCGGTCGGGTCGATGAGTACGGCCGCGTTCCCGTTGCCCCGGTTGCGGTACAGGCGCAGCCCGTCGTCGCCCCACACGAGCAGGTCCGGGAGGCCGTCGCCGTCGAGGTCGGCGACCGCCAGCGCGTGCCCGGCGTTCACCGGGCCGAACGCGTCCGGCTTGTGTTCGAGCCGGCCGTCGCCCTGGTTGTGGAGCAACACCGGCTTGCCGTCGGCACCGAGGCCGACCACGTCGCCCCACCCGTCCATGTCGATGTCGGCCGCGACGGCCTGCTTCAGCGCCGGGCCGTTCGTGCTTCCGGGGGCGAAGTCGCGGTCGCCCTTCGAGAGCAGGAACACCGGCGGGCCGCCGACGCGGACGAGGAACAGGTCGGAGCGCTCGTCGTGGTTGGCGTCGAGGACGAGGCCGCCGTTCCACCGGTGCGCCTGCCCGGCGGCCCACGCCGGCAGCGGCCGTTTGAACCGCATCAGCCGGTCGTTCTCCACCACGACCGGATCGGCCCCTTCGGGCAGGACGAGCAGGTCCACGTCGCGGTCGTTGTCGATGTCGGTCGCGACGAAGCCGACGGCCGAACCCGCCGGGATGACGCCCGCGAACGCGGCGCTCCGCCGGAACGCGGTGAAGAGGCCCGGCGGGGGCGCGTTCGGCGCGGCCGGCGGCGCGACGCCGACGTTCTCGAAGACCATCACTTCGCCGCCCGGCTTCGGCCCGTCGAACGCGGTCACGTCGCCGTCGGCGTACTTGCACAGCACGAGGTCGAGGTCGCCGTCCTGGTCGAGGTCCACCCACCCGCAGCCGAGGCACGTGCCCGTCACCTTGTCCAGCCCGGCCGCCGCGGACGCGTCCTCGAACGTGCCGTCGCCCTTGTTGCGGAAGAGGTGTTGCTCGCCCGCGCCGGTGACGACGAGGTCCGGCCGGCCGTCGTTGTCGTAGTCGCCCGCGGCGGCACCGAGGCTGGGCCGCGGGGTCGCGAGACCGGCGGCGGCGGTCGCGTCGGTGAACGCGCCGTTGCCGTCGTTGCGGAGGAGCAGGTCGCGCACCTTCCCGCCCTCGACGACCGCCGACGCGAGGAACACGTCGGGCCGGCCGTCGCCGTTGTAGTCGAACAGCACGACGGTGCCGCCGAACCGCGCGCGGGCGGCGCGCCGCGTCGGGTCGAGGTCCGCGGCGGTCGCCCACCGCGCGCCGGGGGCGAGCGCCGCCTTGAAGTTCCCGGCCGGCTCGAACATCGGAAGCGGCCCCACGACCGGTTTCGCGCCCGGGTTCGGGTCGCGGCCGATCACGTCGGCGTACTTGCCCATCTCGCCGTACTTGATGCCGGATTCGACGAACCGGTCGGCGTCATAAAGCGTCTTGTGTTCCGCGAGCAACGCGCGCTGGCGTGCGGGGTCGGTCTCGCGCAGCGCCATCGCGAGTCGATAGCGTGCCTCGTTCAAGTACGGGTTCAGTTCGAGTGCCTTCTCGTAGCACGCGCGCGCCGCTGGCGAAATCGGGGTGTCGGGGTGAGTGCTGCCGACTCGCAGCCAGGTGTGCGCGTCGTCCGGGTCGAGTTTGTTGACCGCGACGAAGTGTTCGTAGGCTTCCGGTAATCGGCTCAGGTACAGTTCGAGGATGCCGAGGCAGTAGTGGGCGTGCGGGTTGTTCGGGTCGCGCGTCAGCACCTCGCGGAACACGTCTTGTGCGGCGGCCACGTGTTGGGTCAGCGTCTTGTTGTCGGCGGGTTGCTGGTTGAACATCGCGATGCCGAGGTTGACGCGGGCCGGCAGCCAATCCGGCGCGAGCCGGACCGCCTCCGCGAACTCCGCCTCCGCAGCGGGGAAGTTGTGCTGCTCCATGTACCCCACGCCGCGCGAGTTCGCGGTCATCGCGGCCGTCACGTCCGGCTGCGGCGGCTTCGGCCGGAACCAGACGTAGTACGCACCCACCCCGACCGCGCCGAGGAGCAACAGAAGGAGTACCGGGGGCAGCCACCGGCGGCGGCGGCGGCGCGGGGCGGGCGGGGGAACGGGTGCGGGTGCGGGAGAGGACATGCGGCGATCCGGTGATACGGGGTGGGTGCGAAGACCCGCTGAAGCGGGTCACTACCAACGACGGTCACTTGCCTTCGCCTTGCTTCAGCACGTGCGGCGGGCCGGCGTCGAGGTTCGTCCACGTCTCGGTGCCCGCGGCCCGCCCCGGCCAGCGGACGGTCACCTTGTCCGCCTTCGCCGCGGTGCCGATGCCGACCGTCAGCACCAGTTCCGACTGGCTGAGGTAGCCGCGCCCGCCGGTGACCTGGCGCGTGATCGTCTGCCCGCCGGCTTCGACGGTGACCACGGCCCCGAGCGCGGAGCGGTTCGATTTCACCCCGTCGCCGCGCAGGTCGAGCCGCACGGACCGGTTCGTCTTCGGCGCGTCGTTGCGCAGGATGCGGACCCCGCCCCCGTTCGCGACCATCACGAGATCGAGGTCGCCGTCGCCGTCGAGGTCCGCGAACGCGCACCCGCGGCCGACCATCGGCTCGAACAGGTCGGCCCCGGCGCGGGCGGGCGGCACCCGTTCAAAATAACACTCCGCGTCGCCGGTGTTCCAGTACAGTTGCGGCGGCTGCGCGTGCGACTGGCTCGACTGGATGGCCGCGATGTCCGGCTCGATGTGCCCGTTGCATACGAACAGGTCGAGGCGGCCGTCGTTGTCGTAGTCGAAGAAGAAGGTGCCGAACTTGAGGGCCGCCCGGCTCGGCCCCGCGAGGCCCGCGCTGAGCGCCGCGTCCGAGAACGCGAGCTGCGTGCGGTCCTTCTCCAAGAGCGTGAGCGGCTCGTTGGCGTAGTTCGCGACCACCGCGGCCCACCGGCCCGGCGCGAACTCACCCCAGTCGATCCCCATCCCAGCCCGCGGCTTGCCCTCGTCCGCGTAGGCCGCGCCGATCGGGTAGCCCTTCTCCACGAAGCGCCGCGTGCCGTTCGGGCCGGGGACGTTGTGGAAGAAGAAGTTCCGCACCGTGTCGTTGGCGACGATCAGGTCCGGCCACCCGTCGCCGTCCGCGTCGCACAGCACCACGCCCAGCGCCTTGCCCACGGGCCGCAGGGGCGCGTTCGCGTCGGTGCCCTCCTTCTCGGTCACGACGATCCCGGCCGCCGCGGACACGTCCTCGAACCGCTTGCCGTCCACGTTGCGGTACAGGGTACACTGCGACCCCTCGAAGTCGCGCGGCTGCACGAACGTCCGCTTCCCACCCTCGACGCTCGACGCGATGCCGCGGTCGGTCGCCGGCGACCACGCGACGTAGTGGCACACGAACAGGTCGAGTCGGCCGTCGCCGTCATAGTCGATGAACGTGGCCGACGAGCCAAACGGGATCAGTGGCTTCCAGGTGTCGAACTGGTCTTTCGACACGCCCGGCAGCGCCCCCGGCCCGCCGACGCCGGCCGCGTCGGTCACGTCGGCGAACGTCTTCCCGTCCACGTTGCGGAACAGCCGGTGCTTGCCGACGCACGAGACGAAGATGTCGGGGCGGCCGTCGTTGTCGAAGTCGCCGACCGCGACGCCCATGCCGTACATCGTGACATCCAGCCCGACCTTCGCCGTCACGTCCTCGAACTTCATGTCGCCGAGGTTGCGGTACAGCTTGAGCGTCGGCGGCGCGGCCTTCGCGGCCGAGTTCTCGTGGCCCGGCCAGATGCACCCGTTGACGAACAGGATGTCGGGCTTGCCGTCGCCGTCGTAGTCGATGATCGCGACCCCACCGCCCATCGTTTCGGGCAACAGCTTGAGGCCGGAGTAACCGTTCTCGTGGCGGAACGTCACGCCGCTGGCGGCGGTCACGTCGGTGAAGGTGATCGCGGGCACCTCGCGCGCCTGCCGCTCACGCGGCTTGCCGGGGTCGATCGGTGCGCCCGCGCTCGCCGGCTTGCGCAGCCACTTGAGGCCGAAGTACCCGCCCGCGGCCAGGCCGGCGGCGACGAGGGCGGACGCGACGATGAGGAGAGGTCGGCGCATGGGTGCGGCTTTATTGTGGTGCGGGCGTCCCGCCTGCTCTTGGCGATGCAGGCGAGACGCCCGCACC
>JAYUBA010001031.1:0-4335 GCA_043741075.1 Frigoriglobus sp. | reverse complement strand
TCCCCCTTCCTTCTTAGGGAAGGGGGTTGGGGGGTTAGGTTCTTCGCTCCACAAACGCCGAACGCCACCCATGTGGGTGGCGTCGTGCGTCGGGCAGCCGGTGTCTTTACTTCTTGATCTCGACCTTCGCCTCGTCGATGAACTTCTTCTTGTCCTTCTCGCTGATCTTGCCGGTCACGGTGGCGTCCACGTCGGCCTTGCAGCACGCCTTGTGGTAGGTTTCCTTGGCGCCCTTGTCGTTCAGGTAGTACTTCACTTCCTTGTCGCCTTCCTTCACGAGCAGAGCGTTCCCGCACTTCTCGGTCTCGCCGAGGGCGCACTTGGTGCAGGTCAGCTTCCCTTCGAGCTTCTTGGCCTCGACCTTATCCTTCTTGTCTTCGGCGCGGACGTTCGTGGTCGTTCCGGCGATCGTGACGGCGGCGAAGCCGAGCGCGATGGCGAGCGCGATGCGCAGCATGAGAGGAACCCTTTACTAGTTTTCGCCGGCGGTGCTGGTGCCCGACGCAGGCGCCACAACCCCACCGGTCAGGGATAATATACCTATCGGCTCGCGCCGGTGCAAGAACCGACCGAAATCCTTTTCGAAGCGGCACGGGGCGGAAACTCGGCACAGCCGTTGACGCTGTTCGGGTCGCCGCATACGATGGATTTTTCGTTTTCTCTCATGTGAAAACCTAATCAGGTGGCCGTCCCGGATGGCCGAGCCGCGCGTTTCCTCCGAAGCCTTTGCCGCCGCAGTCGATCGGCTGTGCGCGCACCGCGCCCGCCCGGTCGTGGTGAAGCTCGGCGGCAGCGCGATGGAAGACCCCGTCGCCACCGACGCGTGTCTCCGCTCCGTCGCCACCCTGAACCGCCTCGGCGTGCCGGTCGTCCTCGTTCACGGTGGCGGCAAGCCCATCGACCGCGCCATGGCCGCAGCCGGCCTCACCCCCAGGAAGGTCGCCGGCCGCCGCTACACCGACGACGCCACGCTGGAAATCGTCGTGCGGGTGCTGCACGAGATTATGGACGGCCTTGACAACGCTTTTGAGCGGCTCGGCGTTCAAAGCGTGGGCCTTGAGAAGAGCGTGTTGACCGCGACAATGATGACCCTTCCCGGTGCACCTCCGATCGATCTGGGGCACGTCGGGGCGGCCGTCCGGGTCGATGTGCCGACGTTGCGAGAGGTGCTCGCCGGCGCGACCGTCCCAATCATCCCTTCACTCGCGCACGGCGCCGACGGCGGTTGGCTGAACGTGAACGCGGACACCGCCGCCGCCGCAGTTGCCGGTGCGCTGAAGGCCGATAAGGCGATCTTCCTCACCGACACGCCCGGTGTGCTGCGCGACCGCTCCGACCCGAAGTCGCTCATTCCCCAACTCACCGAGCGCGAGTGCCGCGACCTGATCGCGTCCGGCGTCATCGACGGCGGCATGGTGCCGAAGGTGGAAGCGTGCTTCGAGGCCCTCGACGCCGGCGCGACCTCCGCCCTCATCCTCGACGGCCGCGTACCGTACTCGCTGCTCGACGTGTTCCTCCACGACACGTTCACCGGCACCGCCATCACGCGGTAGGCACGCCCCTCCGGGTCGTCGGCTAAACAAGCTTCTTTTCCATTACCCTAAAGCTCGACATGACCACAACCGAACTGCTTTCCACCGAGCAGATCATCTCCCTGGCGAAGAAGCACCTGATCGGCAACTACACCCGCTACCCGGTGTGCCTGGTGCGGGGCAGCGGGTCGTGGGTGTGGGACGCCGAGGGCAACCGCTACCTCGACTTCTTCCCCGGTTGGGGCTGCGGCATCCTCGGTCACTGCCCGCCGCGTGTGGTGCAGGCGGTTCAGGAGCAGGTCGCGGCGCTCATTCACGTGCCGAACACGTGGTACACGGAACCGCAGGCGCTGCTCGCGCAGGCGCTGGGCGACCGCACCGATTTCGGCGGGATGTCGTTCTTCTGCAACAGCGGCACCGAGGCGAACGAGGCCGCGATCAAGCTCGCCCGGCTCAACGGCAAGCCGAAGGGCAAGTACAAGATCGTCACCCTCACCGGCGGCTTCCACGGCCGCACCTACGGCGCGCTCACCGCGACCGCACAGCCGAAGTACCACGCGGGCGTCGAGCCGATGCTGCCCGGCTTCAACTACGCCACCTTCGGCGACCTGGACAGCGTCGCGAAGGCCATCGACGGCGAGACGTGCGCGATCATGATGGAGCCGATCCAGGGCGAGGGCGGGGTGAACGTGCCGCCCGCGGGCTTCCTCGAAGGCGCCCGCGACCTGTGCGACAAGAACGGCATGTTGCTCATCCTCGACGAAGTGCAGACCGGCATGGGCCGCACCGGCAAGTGGTACGCGCACCAGCACTGGGGCGTGAAGCCGGACATCCTCACGCTGGCGAAGGCGCTGGCGGGGGGTGTGGCGATGGGCGCGCTGATCGCGAAGCCGGAGGTGGCGGAGAAGCTGAAGCCGGGCACGCACGCGGCCACGTTCGGCGGCAACCCGTTGGCGGCCCGCGCCGCGCTCGCCACCATCGAGACCATCGAGCAGGAGGGGTTGCTCGACCGCGCGACGCAGATCGGCGAGCGGTTCCGGGCGCGGTTCCTGGCGCTGAAGGAGAAGTGCCCGCTCGTCGCCGACGTGCGCGCGAAGGGCGCGATGATCGGTGTGGAACTGAGCGTCGAGGGCGCTGAGGTGGTGCAGGGCTGTCTCGACAAGGGACTGCTCATCAACTGCACGCACCAGACCGTGCTGCGACTGCTCCCGGCGCTCACGCTGTCCGACGAGCAGATCGAGGACGGCTGCGACATCATCGCGGACATCCTCCTCAGCCTTCGGCCTTGAGAACCGGCTCTTCGCTGTCGAAGGTCGTAAGGTCGAAAGTCGTGAAGTCCCGAACGGTCTAGGTCTTCGACTTTACGACTTTCGACCTTACGACCTTTGACTGAACGCCGACCTTGCGACTTTACGACGAACTGACATGAAGCACTTCCTGAACCTGATCGACCTGACGGCCGACGAACTCAACGCCCTACTTGTGGAGGCGGCGCGACTGAAGGACGCGCACGCCCGCCGCATCCCGGCCCACACGCTGACCGGGCGGGTCGTCGGGCTGGTGTTCGAGAAGCCGTCGTTGCGCACCCGCGTCAGCTTCGAGAGCGGGGTCGCGCAACTCGGCGGCACCAGCCTGTACCTGCCCGGCAACGAGGTCGGGCTGGGCTGGCGCGAGTCGCTCGCCGACTTCGCCCGCACCGTGAGCCACTATCTCGACGCTCTCGTTCTGCGGGTGTACCAGCACGCCACGCTCGACGGGCTGGCGGCGTACTCCTCGATCCCAATCATCAACGGCCTATCGGACTGGTCGCACCCGTGTCAGGGGCTGGCCGACCTGCTCACCGTGCGCGAGTTGTTCGGGTCGGAGAAGGGCCGGACGGTCGCGTTCGTGGGCGACGGGAACAACGTCTCGCGGTCGCTGGCGGTGGGGTGCGGCAGGCTCGGCGTGAAGTTCGTGCTCGCGTGCCCGGTGGGCTACGGGTTCGACGACAAGTTCAAGGCGGAGTACCGGGCGCGGGTGTCGCCGGACTTCCCGCCGGAGGTGAACGACCCAGTGGCAGCGGTGAAGGGCGCGGACGTAATTTATACCGACGTGTGGACGAGCATGGGCCAGGAGGCGGAGCGCGAGGAGCGCCTACGGCGGTTCGCGTCGTTCCAGGTGAACGCGAACTTGCTGGCCGCGGCCCCGGCGCACATGAAGGTGATGCACTGCCTCCCGGCGCACCGCGGCGAGGAGATCACCGACGACGTGATGGACGGCCCCGCGTGCGCCGCGTTCCAGCAGGCCGGCAACCGCCTGCACGCCCAGAAGGCCGTGTTGGAGTGGCTCTTGAAGTAATTTGTCGGTTGGAGCGATGGGGGAAAAAAACGCGATTGGGTGAAGTTCGCGGGCGCGGTTGGTCGAAGTGGCCCCGAGCTACATGCACACCGTTGAGACCTCCCGACATGAACTCACTCGCTCTCAACCTTGGCGGGGAAGGCGAAATCCCCGGTGTAATCAACCAGCAAGGTCCGTGGGCATTGTCGCCGAACTGGTTCTGTAGCCGCGACGGGCGCACGTTCCAGGAGTTGGTCGCCGACGGGCATGTCTTTCTCATCTGTCCCAACATTCCCCTCCCGTTTCCCGACGACTCGGTTGATCGGGTTTACACCAACAGCATTCATCTCGACATACCCAGCCCGTACGGACCGGGGGTGCAATCGTCGGAGATTAGCAGTACAGCGCGGGTTCCTCGCCGTTTCGCAAGCTGTTCATCGGGGAGGACAACCGATGACGGAGCAGGAAATCGTGGCTCTGGGGCCGG
>JAYUBA010001030.1:0-4343 GCA_043741075.1 Frigoriglobus sp. | reverse complement strand
CGTAACGGGGGCGTAGATCACGCGGTAGCCGATCGTGTCCGATCGCTCGGTCGGGCGGACGCCGGCGCGGGCGGCCGAGCGCGTGCCCGACGCCGGGTCGCGGAACGAGCCGCCGCGGACCACCCGCTTGTCGCCGTCGGCCGGGCCGGGCGGGTTGTCCCGCGCGCCGTCCTTGTAGGCCTCGGACTTGTACCAGTCGCTGCACCACTCGGACACGTTGCCGTGCATGTCGTGCAGGCCGAACTTGTTCGCCCCGGTCTTGCCGGTGATCTCCGCGAACGGGACCGGTGCGGCGCTCTCGGTGCCGAGTTCCAGCGGGTCCTCCCCGGTCGGCTTGAACACCGCCTGCTTGCCGAACACGAGCTGGTCGCCGAACGCGGTCGGCGTCTCGGTGCCGGCGCGGCACGCGTACTCCCACTCGGCCTCGGTCGGGAGCCGGTACTCCCAGTTCTTGCGCGCCCAGGGCTGGGTCTTCTCCTTCTCGGTCAGCTTGCGGCAGAACTCGTTCGCCTCGTCCCAGGTGACCGAATCGACCGCCCGGTGTTCCGGCCTGTCGGCCCGCCTCGACCCGCGGGACGGGTTGGCGCCCGTCACCCGGGAGAACTGGCCGTTCGTGACCTCCGTCGCGGACACGAAGAACGGCCCGCGCAGGGTCACGTCGCGCACCGGCCCCTCGTCCGGGTTGCGGCCCGCCTCCGTTACGGGCGATCCCATGCGGAAGGTTCCGCCCTCGAGGCGCACCATCTTCATACCGAACGTGTTGGTGAACGGGTCCGGGATCGTCGGGTCGGAGCGGATGAACAGGCGGTAGGTGGCGTACCCGATGACCCCGACGACGAACACCGCGCCGAGGGCGACGAGGAGCGCGCCGACCGGGAACCCGCCCTCGCCCCGCTTGCGGATCGGGTCCTCGTCGGTCGTCTGCGGCGGGAGCTTGAAGACCTGACTACTGGAGTTCGGCTCGGGCAGCGGCACCCCCGGCGGCGCGTACACCGGGGGGTATGGGTACGCCGGCAGACCGGGGTGCGGCGCGGGGTACGCGCCGCTCGGGACGGTGTGCGTGCCGGACGGGGCGACCGGGTACGGCGCGGACCCCGGCGCGACGAACGTGCCGGTGCCGGCCGCCGGCGGCGGGCAGAACGGCTGGAGCGCGACCGCCAGTTGCATCGGCGTCTGCGGGCGGTCTTCGGGCCGCTTCGCCATGCACCAGTGGATCAGTTGTTCCACGGCCGGGGGCGCGTCCGGGCGGTACCGGAGGAGCGACGGCGGCGGGTCCGTGCAGTGCTTGAGCATCTTCTCGGTCGCGCTGCCGCCGTCGTACGGGACGCGGCCGGTGAGGATGTAGAAGAGCGTCCCGCCCAGCGCGTACACGTCGGCGCGGATGTCCACGGACATCGGGTCGCGGGCCTGCTCCGGGGCGAGGAAGTCGGGCGTGCCGATCACGAACCCTTCCTGCGTGATGCGGTGCGCGTCCTCCCCGCCGGGCGGCTCCAGGAGGCGGGCCAGCCCCAGGTCCACCAGCTTCACCGGCCCGCCGTTGCGCGGCACGATGATGTTGGACGGCTTGATGTCGCGGTGAACGAGGCCGGTCTGGAACGCGTGTTCGAGTCCCAGCGCCGCCTGGCGGATCGCGTCGCACGCCTCGGCCACCCCCAGCGGCCCGCGGTCGCGGACCCGCTTGGTCAGGTCGGACCCGTCGATGTACTCCATCACGCAGAAGTGGTTGCCGTCCAACTGCTCGGCGGCGTACACGTCCACCACGTTCGGATGCTTGGTCATCTTGCCGAGCGCCTGGAGCTCCTGCACGAACCGGCCGGCGGCGGCCGGGTGCGCCAGCTTCTCCTTGCGGATCACCTTGAACGCCACGTCGCGGCCCATGCGGGTGTCGTGGGCCTTGTACACGCGGCCCATGCCGCCCTCGCCGAGGATGTCGATGAGGACGTACCGGTCGGCGACCCGCAGCCCGGCGGCCCGGCCCCGCGCGACCTCCTTGATCTGGAACGGGGTGAGCCACCCGCGGCGGCTGATCTCCTTCGCCATGCCTTGCAGGTCGGGCTTCTTGTGCGCGACCCAGCCCCACAGGTCGCGCAACTGCGCGGCCGTCAGCAGCCCGCAGGACTGCAGGTTCAGGTAGAACGTGGCCGTCGGGTCGGCGGCGCTGCTCATCGGGCGGTCACCGGGTGGCGCGAGTCGCGAAGTGGCACGCAGCGTCTGTTGTACCGACTGGCGCGCGGGGAAGGAAGCCGCCGGCGGTCAGAGGGGGATGTAGGTGAGGTTATCGAACAAGTCGTCCGGCGAACCCGCGAACGCGATCACGACGAGGCTCTGAACCAACTCACCCAGGTTCGCGGCGGGCCGCGGGAGGATCATTCCCGCGAGGTGACCGCCCGCGGCCAGCAGGTCCGTTAGATGACCCGGCATGGTGGAATAGTCGGTCGTGACGACCGCCCGGCCGTTGCGCTCGGCCCAGCGCAGGATGTCGGGGTCGGCGGAACCGAGCGGGAGGTCGGGAGGATCGCCGACCGAAAGCGCGTCGATCGCGTATTCGGGGTTTTCGGCGTTCCACGTGGCGATCGCCGACGCGAGCCGCCACGGGATGCACTCGTCGAGAAGGAACGTGAACATCGGGCATCAGCTCACGGGGGCGCCGGGCGGAACCTCTTGCGGCTCGACAGCCGAAATTGCGGGTTCGGTTCGTTCCGACGGCCTGCCGTGCATGGCCTCGAACCGTCGCCGATATTCCTCGATCGGCAAGCGCTTGGCTTTGGCGAATGCCGCATCCATCAGCGCCTTACATTCGCGGACGTACTCGCCCACGGCCGCTCGGTTCGCCTCGTAGAATGCCAGCACCTTCTCGATCTCGCGCAGCGACAGCGTCGGGTAGTGAAAGACCATCATGTGCGCGCTGATCCACTTCTCGTCGTAAGCCGTGACGATGTGGTACAGGCTGATCCGGCTGCCCTTGATCCGGATGTCGCCGTCTACCTCGTGCAGCACGTCGGGCAGCGGGACGCTCAGCTTCAGCGGGTTCATGTCGGCTCCTCGCGGGTAATATCAGTCTACCGCACCGGACCTGCCGTTTACAGCCGCCTTCCGGTATGCTGACCTCCCACACCGCGGAGCCGCACCATGCCGACCATCACCGTCAACGACGAGCCGCGAACGTTCCCCGACCCGATCACCGTGGCGGGCCTGATCGCCCACCTGGGCAAGGACGCGACGAAGCTCGCGGTCGAGGTGAACCGCGACCTCGTGCCGCGGGCCGAACACGCGGCCCGCCGCCTGAACGATGGCGACAACGTGGAGATCGTCACCCTCGTCGGCGGCGGCAGCGACGCGCCTCCGGCCGATAAGCCGCTAAAGGTCGGGAAGTTCGTCTTCAAGTCGCGGCTGTTCACCGGCACCGGGAAGTACCCCAGCTACGACCTCATGCAGCAGTGCATGGACGCGAGCGGGTGCGAGGTGACGACGGTCGCGGTGCGGCGCGAGCGGCTCATCGACAAGGACGGCAAGAGCATCCTCGACTTCCTCGACCTGAAACGGCTCACCATTCTGCCGAACACGGCCGGGTGCTTCAGCGCGGACGACGCGATCCGTCACGCGCGGCTCGCGCGTGAGCTTCTCACCAACCTGGAGAACCCCGGCGCGGGTTGGGTGAAGCTCGAATGCCTCGCGGACAAGCGGACGCTCCTCCCGGACCCGATCGACACGCTGAAGGCGACCGAACAGCTTGTGAAGGATGGGTTTACGGTACTGGTGTACACGAGCGACGACCCGGTGCTGGCGAAACGCCTGAAGGAGGCGGGCGCGGCGAGTGTGATGCCGGCGGGCAGCCCGATCGGCAGCGGGCAGGGCGTCTTGAACCCGAACAACATCCGCATCTGCCTGGAGTACCTGAAGGAGAACGACCCGGACTACCCGGTGATCGTGGACGCGGGCGTGGGCACCGCGAGCGACGTGAGCGCCGCGATGGAACTGGGCTGCGACGGCGTGCTGCTGAACACCGCGATCGCGTCTGCGCGCGACCCGCTGCGCATGGCGTGGGCGATGCGGTACGCGACCGACGCCGGCCGGCTAGCGTACCTCGCGGGCCGCATCCCGAAGAAGCTGTACGCGAACGCCAGCAGCCCGACCGAAGGCTTGATCGCAACGACCGGGGTGAAGTGAAGCTCTTGTCATCGCGAGTGTTTCGCAATCGGCTTACTGTGAGAAGAAATAATGCAGGCCCCACTGAACCCCAGCTATTTGACAAGTGTCGTAGACACACCTGAGCAGGAAACGCAGGGCGTGCGCACTATTCATTTATCGGTCGAAAGAATGTTTAGCACTCTCAGGAGGTACTC
>JAYUBA010001029.1:0-4346 GCA_043741075.1 Frigoriglobus sp. | reverse complement strand
GCTCGCGTGCGGTGCCGCGGCGCTGGCACTCACCCCGCGCGAGGAGGATCCGCAGATCGTCGTCCCGCTGGCCGACATCTACGTGCGCATGCCCGGTGCGACCGCCGAGGAAATCGAACAGCAGGTCTCTTCCAAACTGGAACGGCTGCTCGCGCAGATCGATGGCGTCGAGTACGTGTACTCGATGTCGCGGCCCGGTGAGGCCGTGGTCACCGTCCGGTTCTTCGTCGGCGAGAACCGCGAGGCGAGTCTCGTCAAGCTGCACAACAAGATCATGATGAACACCGACGTGGTCCCGCCGGGGGTCACGGGCTGGGTGGTGAAACCGGTCGAGATCGACGACGTTCCGCTCGTGAACGTCACTCTGTGGAGCAAGTCGAGCGACGACTTCGCCCTGCGAAGAGTGGCCGAGCAGGTAGAGGTCGCGCTCCAGGGCGTCCCCGAAACGGCGCGGACCGAAGTGGTCGGCGGCCGGCGGCGGCAGCTCCGCGTCACGCTCGACCCCGAACGCATGACGGCCCGGCAGGTCACCCCGCTGGACGTGGACCGCGTCCTGCGCGGGGCGAACATTAACATCCCGGCCGGCAGCCTGCGCGCGAACAACCGCGAGGTGACCGTCGAGGGCGGGCCGTTCGTGCAGACCGCGAAGGAACTGGAAACGCTCGTCGTCGGCGTGTTCGACCGCAAGCCGGTGTACGTCCGCGAGATCGCGACCGTGGCCGACGGCCCCGAGGAGCCGGGGAACTACACGCGGATCAGCTTCGGTCCGGCAGCGAAGGCCCGGCCCGAGGGCGCGGCTGACTACCCCGCGGTGACGGTGAGCGTAGCGAAGCGCAAGGGGAGTAACGCGGTGTCGGTCGCACACGCCATTGAGGCGAAACTCGCGGAACTGCGCGGGACCGTGATTCCGCACGACATCGAAGCCCGGGTCACCCGGAACAATGGCGAGACTGCCGACGAGAAGGTGAACGAACTGATTCGCGAACTCGGCCTCGCCATCGTGATCGTGTCGGCGCTGGTCATGTTCACGCTCGGCTGGCGGGAGGCGCTCATTGTCGTCACCGCGGTGCCGCTCACGTTCGCGCTCACACTGCTCGTCAACTACCTCGCCGGGTACTCGATCAACCGCGTCACGCTGTTCGCGCTCATCCTTGCCCTCGGGTTGGTCGTCGATGACCCGATCGTGGACGTAGAGAACATCTTCCGCCATTTCGGGCTGCGGAAGAAGCCGCCGCGCGAAGCCGTGCTTGATGCGGTGAACGAGGTCCGGCCGCCGATCATCGTCGCCACCCTCGTCGTGATGGTATCGTTCCTGCCGATGGTGTTCATCACCGGGATGATGGGGCCGTACATGCGCCCGCTGGCGCTGAACGTGCCGGTCGCGATGTTCATGTCGATGGTGGTCGCGTTCACCGTGACGCCGTGGCTCAGTTACCACGTACTCAAGGGCGTGTACGGCAAGGGCGGGCACGAGCCGACCGACCCGCACGAGACGCTGACGTACCGCGTGTACAAGGCCGTGCTGACACCGTTCCTGAACTCCCGGCTCGCGGCGTGGGGGCTGATCGGGTTCACGGCGCTCCTCGTGGCCGGCGCGTGCGCGCTGCCCGCGCTCGGCCTCGTGCCGCTGAAGATGCTCCCGTACGACAACAAGAACGAGTTCCAGGTGCTCGTCGATCTGCCCGAGGGCACCACGGCCGAGACGACCGACGCGGTCCTGAAGGAGATGGCCGACGAACTCCGGAAGCAGGCAGAAGTGGCCGAGGTGCTGTCGTTCGCCGGGTCCGCGTCGCCGATGGACTTCAACGGCATGGTCCGCCACTACTACCTGCGGCGCGAACCGCACCGGGGCGACCTGCGGGTGAACCTGATCGCCAAGGAGGACCGCTCCGCCCAGAGTCATGCGGTCGCGCTGCGGGTGCGCGAGGGGCTGGAACGGCTCGCCAAGAAGAACAACGCGCGGATCAAGATCGTGGAGATTCCGCCCGGACCGCCGGTGCTCAGCACCCTCGTCGCCGAGGTGTACTCGCGCCCGTCGCAGAGTTACGCCGAACTGAAGGCCGACGCCCGGCACATTCGCGCCTTGTTCGAGAAGGAACCGGGGGTCGTGGACATCGACGACACGTTCGAGGCCGAGCGCCCGCGCCAGGTGTTCCGCGTGGACAAGGAGAAAGCATCGGTGACCGGGATCACCGCCGAGCAGATCTCGAACACGCTGCGGATCGGGTTGAACGGGATGACGCCCGGCGAGGGTGATCCGAAGGACTTTCGCGCCGGGACCGGGCACCTGCCGCGCGAGCTGAACCCGCTCACGATCGTGATGCAACTGCCCCAGGACAGTCGCACCGGGCTGACCGACTTGCTGCGGCTGAGCGTAAAGACGCCGACGGGCGAGACCGTGCGCGTCGGGGAACTCGGCGCGTTCGAGGAGTTGCCCGCGGAGCAGACGATCTACCACAAGAACCTGCGCCGGGTCGGGTACGTGACCGCCGAGACCGCGGGCCGCACCCCGGCGGAAGCGGTCATCGGGTTGCTGTTCAAACTGCGCGACAGTCCGACGCCCGGCGGCGCGGAGGTCGTCTGGACCGGTGAGGGCGAGTGGAAGATCACGCTCGATGTGTTCCGCGACCTCGGGCTGGCCTTCGGCGGCGCGCTTCTGATGATCTACATTCTGATGGTGTACCAGACCGGCAGTTACCTGATCCCGCTCGTGCAGATGATCTCGATCCCGCTCACGGTGGTCGGGATCATGCCGGGCTTCTGGCTCTTGAACGTCATCACCGGGACGACGATCGGCGGGCACGCGAACCCGGTGTACTTCACCGCGACTGCGATGATCGGGATGATCGCGCTGGCCGGCATCGCCGACCGGAACGCGATCCTGCTCCTCGACTTCATCCAGCACGTCCGCGCCCGCGGGGCCGGCTTGAAGGAGGCGCTGATCGAGAGCGGCGCGGTCCGGTTCCGGCCAATTCTGCTCACCGCCGGGGCCGCGATGCTGGGCGCGTGGCCGATCACCCTCGACCCGGTGTTCAGCGGGCTGGCCTGGGCACTGATCTTCGGGCTGGTCGTCTCAACCGCGTTCACGCTGCTGCTGGTGCCCGTGGTGTACTGGATGCTATACCGCGGTTCTGCGGAACACTCGGAGGTGTTGCAGCCGTCGATCGAGTCCGCGCTGCCGGAGGGCGCGGCAAAGACTTGAGTCACATCGAAAGGGAAACGAGGTACGCGGCCATCCCGATTCCCATCACGGCCAGGATGAGGGCCACGATGATCCCGAGGGACCAGACCGGCGGCTGGTACGGCTCGCCCCGGTCGTGCCGCCGCAGGAACCGGGCGTGACCGACCCCCGCGAGGGCGTTCACCGCGATCCCGAGGGCGATCAGGCACACACCGATGACGAGCGACCAGCCGGACGACGCGACGGGTTCCTGCCGCTGGGCGGCGAACTCGCGGAGGAACCACCCGAACCGGGCCACCACGAACCCGAACCCCATCAGCGCCACGCCGGTACGAACCCAGGCGAGGAGCGTCCGCTCGGCGGCAAAGCGCACCCGCGGGTCGGGCGGCGCGCTCGCGTCGGTCGGTTGTCTGTTCATCGGCGGTGCCTCCGGAGCCGTTCGCGTTTTCGGGGCGACCGGCAGACATCCTATCCCGTCGGCTCCTTCAACATCCGCTGAGTCGGCCTCGGAGCATTACGACGCTGCAGCCACCGGTTGGAACAGGGTGTACGTTTTGTAGCCCCCGCCGAGGTTCGACACGCTGAAGCCGGCGCTCAGAAGGATGCGCGTGGCGAGGTAGCCCCGCTGCCCGACTTGACAGTAGGCCACCACGGGCCGGTGTCGCGGGACCTCCGTGAGGCGGGACCGCAGTTCATCCACCGGGACGTTGATCGCGCCCGGGATGTGACCCGCGGCGAACTCGGTCGCTGTCCGCACGTCCAGAAGGAACGCCGCCTCCGGCGCGGTGGGCACAGCCTCCCAGTCGATCTGCGGGTGGTCGCCCTGGACCAGCCCCGCGGCCACGAACCCGGCCATGTTCACCGGGTCTTTCGCCGAGCCGAACTGCGGGGCGTAGCATAACTCCATCTGCTCCAAGTCGAACACCGTCAGGCCCGCCTGGATCGCCACCGCCAGCACGTCGATCCGCTTGTCCACGCCCGCCCCACCGACGCCCTGTGCGCCCAGCAGCTTCCCCGAGGACGGGTCGAACAGCACCTTCAGCGTCATCGCCTCGGCGCCGGGGTAGTATTACCGCGGCGCGAAAGATACTCATTAATCAACATGCGGCAGCAGCGGCATAGAGAACGCAGGGTTGGAGGAAGTAACTGACGACGTGTTTGGGCA
>JAYUBA010001028.1:0-13656 GCA_043741075.1 Frigoriglobus sp. | reverse complement strand
GGCATCATTCCACAAACCGAGGACGAGCAGAAGAAGGAAGAGCCGCCGGCCATTCTCCGCAAGCGCGACGGGGCGTTCACGTACACGACGACCGACCTCGCGACGATCGAGCACCGCGCGGAGACGTGGAAGCCGGACGCGATGCTCTACGTCGTGGGCGCGCCGCAGGCGCTCCACTTCAAAACGATCTTCGCACAGGCCCGCCGCTGGGGCTACGGCTCCGTCGAGTTCCAGCACCTCCAGTTCGGTTCCATGCTCGGACCGGACCGGAAGCCGTTCGGTGCCCGCAAGGGCGGCGTCATCGAACTGATGTCGCTGCTCGACGACGCGGCCCGCCTCAGTCTTCAGAAGTACGAAGAGAACTCGGCCGCGCGCCGCGCGGTCGGGCACAAGGTGTACGAACCGACTGCGGCGCAGAAGACGGAGATAGGGGAAGTGGTGGGCGTCGGGGCGGTGAAGTACGCCGACCTGAGCCAGAACCGCACGACCGATTACGTCTTCGACCTCGACAAAATGACCGCGACCGTCGGCAACACCGCCGCGTACATGCAGTACGCCTACGCCCGCTGCCGCAACATCTTTCGCGAGGGCGAAGTAAACGACACCCGCTTCCGCACCCGCCCGCCGATGGTGATATTCTCGCACGCCGCGGAGCGCGCGCTGTCGCTCCAACTGCTCCGCTTCCCGGAGGCGGTCGAGGCCGCGGCAGCGGACCACCTGCCGCACCTCATCACGGCCTACCTGTGGGACTTGGCGAAGTGCTACAGCGTCTTCTACGAGGGGTGCCCGGTGCTGAAGGCCGAGACGCCGGAGTTGAAGGACAGCCGACTGCTGCTGGTCGATCTGGTCGGCCGCGTCATCAAGCAGGCGCTCGACCTGCTCGGCATCCGCGTCGTCGAGCGCATGTGACCGCCCGGTCGAAAGTCGGAAAGTCGAAAGTCGGAAAGTCGCGGCGAGTAGAATGACTTCGACTGACCTTATGACTTTCGACCTTACGACTTGAGACTGGGAAGAAATGTTCGTCGATCGCGTCGAGTTGTTTGTGAAGGGCGGGGACGGGGGCCGCGGGGCCGCGACGTTCCGCCGGGAGAAGTACATTCCCCTGGGCGGGCCGGACGGCGGCAACGGCGGCAACGGCGGGTCGGTCATCGTCCGCGCCGACCCGAACGCGGACAACCTCGCCGGCCTCTCCATGAAGAAGCATTGGAAGGGCAAGAACGGCGAGGCCGGCGGCGGCTCCCGGTGTGCCGGGAAGAACGCCATCGACATCGTCCTACTCGTGCCGCCGGGCACCCTCGTCCGCGACCGCACCCGCGGTAACGTACTCAAAGACCTCGTGGCGCCGGGCGACGAGGTGGTGGTCGGCAAGGGTGGCCGGGGCGGGCGCGGGAACGTGCAGTTCAAGAGTTCGACCAACCGCGCGCCACGCGAGTTCGAGCCGGGCGGGGACGGCGAGGAGCGCTGGATTTCGCTCGAACTGAAGGTGATCGCGGACGCCGGGCTGATCGGGTTCCCGAACGCGGGCAAGTCCACCCTGCTCTCGCGGGTGTCGCGCGCGACACCGGAGATCGCCTCGTACCCGTTCACGACGAAGTCCCCGAACCTGGGCATCGTCACCGTCGGCGACGGGGCGGGGTTCGTCCTCGCCGACCTGCCGGGGCTGATCGAAGGCGCGGCGCAGGGCGTCGGCCTGGGTCACGAGTTCCTGCGGCACGTCGAGCGCACCCGCGTCCTGATTCACCTCGTCGAACCGTTCCCGTCGGACGGCGGCGACCCGCTTCACAACTACCACGCGATCCGCAAGGAACTCCGCGAGTACGCGGTGCCGCTGGACGGCAAGCCCGAAGTGGTGTGCGTGAGCAAGGCCGAACTGACCGGCGCGGCCGAAGTCCGCGACAAGCTCGCCGCCGACCTCGGCCGCGAAGTGCTGCTCATCTCGGCGGTGACCGGTCAGGGTATGCAAACGCTCATCGGCCGCGTGACGCAGATGATCGCGGACCTCAAGCGCACCGAGACCGAGTCCGCGACCCGCAAGAAGCCGACCACGTTCCCGACGGAAGCCGCGATCCGCACCGACGACTTCCAGACGACCGCGGTGGCGAGCATCACCCCGCCCGCGGAGGGAGGTGCGCCGTGACGCCCGACGTGGTGGTGGACATCGGCAACACGCGCATGAAGTGGGGGCGGTGCGTCGGTGGCGCGGTCGCGGAGATGATGTCACTTCCGCTCGACGAGCCGGGAGCGTGGGCCGAGCAACTCACCGCGTGGGGACTCAACGACGGCGTGCGCTGGGCCGCGGCGAGCGTGAATCCGACAGCGAGCCTCGCATTTCAGGAGTGGGCGACCGACACCGGCGACGAGGTGGTGTTCATCGACTCCGACGGCGTGCCGCTGAGTTACGCGGTCGGTCACCCGGAGCAAGTCGGCATCGACCGGTTGATGAACGCGTTCGCGGCGCACTGCATCGCGCACCCGCACCCGGCGATCGTGGTTTCGGTCGGCACCGCCGCGACGATCGACTTCATCGATGAAACGGGCGTGTACCACGGCGGCGTGATCTTTCCCGGCCCGCGACTGATGGCCTACTCGCTCCACGCGCACACCGCGAAGCTACCGCTGGTCGATGCCGACACGCTCCCGACGACGGTCGCTCCGGGCGCGAACACTCAAGACGCGATCCTGGCCGGGATTCGGGCGGCGATCGTCGGTGCCACGATTCTGCTCGTCACGCACTACGCCGAGCATTGCCCGCCGCCGTGGGTGTTCGTCACCGGGGGCGCGGCGGGCGACCTCGGCCGGCTCGACTTCGGCGCGCGGTTCAAGGGCACGCGGACGATTCTACCCCTCACCCTCGAAGGGATCCGCATCGCGGCGGAGGGTCTGCCGTGAGTGACACCGTAGTGTCACGGCTCACGCCGCCCGGCGTCAGCGCGATCGCCACGGTCGAAGTGAGAGGCCCGCGCGCGTGGGAACTCGCGCGACAACTCTTCACGCCCGCCGGCAAGCCGCTGCCGGAGTCGCCCGAATTGAACCGCTTCTGGTTCGGCACCCTCGGCCGCGACGAGGTTGTCTTAGCCGCTCGCGGCTTCGCGGTAGAAGTCCACTGCCACGGCGGGCACCGCGTTGTGCGGTGGGTGATGGATCAGTTCCTTTCGCTCGGCGGCGTCGAAGAGCGAACCCCTCGCCCTTCGGGCGAGGGGTTCGAGTTGCTTCAGCGCGCCCCCACGCTCCGCACCGCGGCCATCATCCTCGACCAACTCAACGGTGCGTTCGCGAACGAAGTGCGCCGCCTCCTCGCGCTTCTCGAATCCGATCCTCGCGCCGCCGCACAACCCCTTCACACCCTTACTTACTTCGGCAACACGGTAGGACGGCACCTCATCGAGCCGTGGAAGGTGGTCGTAGCGGGTCCGCCGAACGTCGGGAAGAGTTCGCTCGTCAACGCGCTCGCGGGGTATCAGCGGTCGGTGGTGTCCGAAGCGGCCGGCACGACGCGCGACGCGGTGAGCGTGCGAACTGCGTTCGACGGTTGGCCGGTCGAGCTGATCGACACCGCCGGGTTGCGCGATGCCGAGGGGTTGGAAGCCGAAGGCATCGCGCGGGCGCACGAGGTGCTTCAGACCGCGTGCGCGCTCGTGTGGGTGGTCGATATCACCGACCCGGGCGCGACCGTTACCGATCTCGATGATTATTTATCGACCGACGACGAACCGATTGTCGTCGCGAATAAGTGCGATCTGCCGGCCGCGTGCGACCCGAACGCGATCCCGTACTTCGATCTCACGGTGAAGGCGCTGCCGGTGTCGGCGAGGACCGACGCGGGGTTGCCGGAGTTGATGCGGGCGCTCGTCGCGAACTTCCCTAACGTGCCCGGCGGAACCGCGGTGCCGTACACGCCGCGACTCATCGAACTGATTCACGGCGCGTCGGAGTGCGCCGGTCGTGAGAGGTGGGAGGAGTGCGAACGCTTCTTACGCGCCGCGCTCGCAGGAACTGTTTAGCGACGGCCCCAGCGGGGCCGGCTACACCGCGGGGCCGGCGGGCTTGTCCTCGAAGCCGTGCAAGTCGGCGAGCATCTTGCGGCCCAGTTCCTGATTCGTCATGTACACGAACGCCGCGTAGCCGGTGAGCCGCGCGAGTGATTCGCCCTCCTTCAGCGGCTTGTTCGTCTTCAGCTTGTGGATCGCGGACCGGAGTTGCCGACGCAACTTGCGCGGCGCGCGGGGGGCGATGTCGCCGTTCACCACGAGGCCGGTCACGCTCTGCCGCCCGCCGGTGCGGTGAATCCGCGTCTTCTCCTCCTTCACCTCGAAGCCCTCGCCCGCGACGATGCGGGTCACGCACCCCATCATCGCGCCGAGTTTCGGTGGCCCCTTGTGATCCATCGGCAAACTGAAGGTCAGGTCGTCGGCGTAGCGCGTGTACCGCCAGCCGTACTTCTGCGCCAGCCCCGCGAGCCGGCGGTCGAGCCGCAGGCACAGCGCGTTCGTGAGCGCGGGGCTGGTCGGCGCGCCTTGCGGCAAGCAGCGAGGCCCGAGCGAGACGTAGTAGGTCTTCCCTTCGACGGTCACGATCTCGCGCGGCGCTTCGGTGCAGACGAGCGCGAGCAGCGTGCTGATACCGTCGCGATACCCGGCGCGGCGGAACACGCCCTTCACCCGCTTCCACGTCACCGTCGGGAAGAACTCCTTGATGTCCATCTTCAGCAGAATCTTCGGGTTCTCGTGAACCAGCGCGTTGCTCAGAATCGACCGCCCGACCAAGAACCCTTGGGCGGCACCGTGGACCGGCAGTCGCTCGACGATGTGATGAAGTATCCACCGCTGCGCCGCCTTGAGCCGCTTCTTCGGTGCCCAGATGGGGCGCTCGGTGCCGTCGCGCTTCGGGATGGTGAACCGGACGTAGTGCAGGCTCGTGGCCGCGTCGCGGTGGTAGGCCATGCCCTTCAGTTGCGACATGGTGACGCCGAGCGCTTCCGCGAGCTGCTCCGGTTTGTCGAGCGCGGGCAGTTCGTTCTCAGCCGCCCGCTCCTCGCTGTTCGGCGTGTCCCACTTGTCTTCGCGCTGCTCGTCGGTCCAGAACACCCCGTCGCCGAGGTGAACGATGTGGTTCGCCTTGTACGCCCCCCACGTCTCGCGCTTGAGCTTCTTGCGCTCTTCCGCTTCCTGCTTGAGCGCTTTCTTGTACGCGTCCTTCTCGCGGTCGGACATGGCGTCCGCGTCGCGGCGCGTGACCAAGAACCCGCGCTCGCGGAGTTGGGCGTCGATGTACGCCGTCATCCC
Organism: Frigoriglobus sp.; assembly: GCA_043741075.1. GTDB lineage: Bacteria > Planctomycetota > Planctomycetia > Gemmatales > Gemmataceae > Gemmata. The sequence goes on along the minus strand of JAYUBA010001028.1, from coordinate 8,374 downwards.
GCCGGCCTGCACGATCAGGCGCCACAGCGTCATCGGGTCGGTCGTGGTGGTCGTCGTCGTGCTCATGGTGGTGAGAATATTGTGAACCACAGAGACACAGAGACACAGAGACACAGAGAAGACGAGAGCAGAGGAATTGATTGAATCTCAACTCTGCTTCTTCTGTGTCTCCTGTCTTCTCTGTGTCTCTGTGTCTCTGTGGTTAGTCTGCTTCTCGTGCTATTCCGCGATCGCGTCCAGGTAGCCCTTCGCGTCGAGGTCGGCGAGCTTGGCGAAGTACGCTTGCCGCGCGTCGGTTTCGCTGTTGAACCGCATCGTCTGGAGCCGCATGGTCTGGCCGCTCCGCCCCCAGCGGTACTTGACCTTGTCCCGCTCCAGCGAAATCTGGACGACGTTCTCGATCTCGCCGTCGCGCTTCGCGAACGCCCGCGTCTCGAACTTCACCGCGTCGTCGCCCTTCGACTTCTTCGCTTCCTTCTCCGCGAACGCGAGCCGCAGTGCGATCAGGTGGACGCACGGCCCGCCCTTGATGCCCTGCTTGCGGAACGCTGCGCATGTGCAGGTGACTTTCCGCACCTGCCCTTCGTCGGCGAGCACCATCTGCGGGCGGTAGTCGCGCTTCTCTTCGGTGACCGAAACCGTGCCGGTGAGTTCCAGCCCGACCCCGGCGATGCGGTTCTCGCCGGTGATGCGCACCGCGCCGCGGCGCGTGAGCAGGTCGTGCGCGACCTTCTCGCGCGGGTTGCGGAACTGCAAGCGGGCGAGGTCGAGCGGCTTTTCGGTCAGCGGCCGGTGGCGGTACACGCCGCCCGCGATGTCGTACATCAGCTCGCCGTTCTGACAACCCACTTGAACCGCTTCGAGCAGCGCCGAACCCTTGATGCCGGTCTGCGCCGCGAGTTCCCTCGTGTCGGCCTTCCACATGTCCGCGAGGTACGCAACCACCTTCTTTGTGGGTTCGCCGTCCTGCGTCTTACGCGGCAACAGCAGGTCGAAGCCGAGCGCGCTGGACCAGTTCGCGGAGGTGAACCCGGTGAGGCCGAGTGTCAGCGTGATGTCACCGCAGCGGAACACCCAGAAGCTCGGAAGCCCGCTGCCGAGCAGGTACACGTCCACGCTCTGCACGAACGGGAGGAGCCGCTTCATCGTCATGAGTCGGCGGCGGCCCCACACGCGCACGAGCCGTGCGGCCTTGCCGCGGAACACGTCGCCGGTGGTGGTGAACACCGTCTCCCACGGCTCGGCGACGATCCGCGGTTGCTGCCCCGGCACCAACTCGAAGCGGAGGCCGCGCTTCTTGCCCTTGCGGTCACCGTTCATGCGCAGGTGCCGCAACACGTTGTACAGGTCCATCGGCGACAGTTGCACGTGGTCGAACGGCAGCGTCGCGGCGGACTGCACCTGGAGGAACCCGCGGAGCCACGAGTCCGGCACCTGAAGCTTCTTCTCCAGAACCTCCTTGCGGCCGTCCGGTGTCGGCTTCGTGCCGTCGTGCCCGATGGCGACCGTCGTCGCGCGGTAGCCGCGAATCTGCTGCACGCTCGAATACAGCGCGTCGCTGAAGTCGATGTTGGTGGTGCCGTACGCGCCCGTGCCGATGTCGGTGAACGCGTCGCGCCCGAAGGCGAGGCACGCGTAGGTGCTCTCGTCCTTACCGAACACCTCGAACGTGAGTTGGTCCGGGTGAACACTGACAACGGGGTCGAGGATGGTGAGCGCGGTCGGGTCGTTGCGGAGCATCCACGCGAAGTACGCCTGTTGCGCGTGCCACACGCCGAGCGGGGCGGCGTCGCGCTTGAGCCGCAGGTACGCGATGTACTGCGTGCGGTCCTTCGGCGCGTACCGGTAGTCGCTGCCGATGACGCCGTACAGCGCCGACAGTGCTTCGCGGAAGCGGAGCGGGTTCTTGATGGTGGCGTCGAAGCGAACTTGTGGGCGGGCGAGGTTGCCGAACATCTCCACCTGCGCGGTGTCGCCGCTGGTGAGGACGCGGCTGGCGCCGGCGTAGGACAGGTGCGCGCCGCTCGACGCCGCCACCGGCGGGGCGTCGGTCTCGACTTCGGTGATCGGTTCGGTCGTCGTCATCGTTGTCTTCCTCTTTACCCCGAAGGGGTACAAACCAAAACCGTCACTCGTCGCCTTCGCTCGTCGCCTTCGGCGCGGTCGCCTTCTTCGGTGCCTTTGGGAGCGTGGCGAGCGTGTTCGTCGCGCCGCGGGCGCGGGCGCGCTTCGAGCGGCGGAGCGCCCGCCACGCGGCCTTGCGAAGCTCCTTCTCGTCGTCCTTCGCGGTGCCGATCTCCACCAGCACCGCCTCGGCCGGTTCGGTCGCCATCACGCCTAGCCCTTCCACCGCACCGAGGCGGGCCGCCTCGTTCGCCTTACGATCCCTCGCGACCGCCGCGAGCGTGTTCACGGCCTTCTCGGCGACGAACACCGGTAGCGCGACCGGCTGAAGGTGGACGTTCGCAGCGGCGCTCGTCACGTTCGCGGCGGAGACGGCCTTCGCGATCACGAGCCGGTTAAAACTCGGTCGGTCGGAGAGCATCTTCTCCGCGAACTTCGCGGCCCGCTTGGTGTCGAACCGCGCGAGCAGTTCGGCGGCCAGCACGCGCACGTCGGCGTCCGGGCCGACCGCGAGCGATTCGAGCGTGTCGAGAACCGCGGGCGTGACCTTGCCGAGCGCCAGGCAGCGGACCGCTTCGAGCCGGATGCCGCGCGCGTGCGGGTCGTCCGGCCGCGACTTCGCCACGGTCGCGAGCGCGTCGCTGGAAACGCCCACGCGCCCCGCCGTGAAGAGCAGGCTCTCGACCACCTCGCTGGCTTTCAGGAGCGGGTTGCCCTGCGGCTTGTTCCCACCGCCGTACTCATCATCATCGTCGTCGTACTCGTCGTCTTCCTCTACGGCGGGCATCGCGGGGCCGGCTTTCGCGCGGCGTTCCTGCCACGTCGCCCACCACTTCGTAAGCGCCGCGCCGACGGCGGCTTTGACGCTCGCGTCCGGGTTCGGCACGCGACCGAGCAACCGCGACGCGAGCCGCACCGTGCCCTCGTCCGCGTGGGTGAGCGACGCGACCGCTTCCTTCACCGGCAGGTCCGGGCGCGTGAGGAGCGCGGACTCCAGTTGCCCCTGAATCTGCGGCACGCAGTTGGGGAACACCTCCATGATGCGCAGCGCGTCGCCCTTCTTGACGACCGGTTCGAGCGCGCCGCCGTCCTCGCCGGTGCCATCGACGAACGAACCCGCGTTCGGGTTCTGGATCAGGTTGTAGTTGGGGTCGAGCGCGTCCTTGCCCCACAGGCGGCGCGCGCTCTTGTACGCCGCCATCGCGAGTTCGTAGTCGGTGTTGGTGCGGAGCGTCTTCAGGAGCAGGTCGCGTGTCGCCGGGTCGTCGTTGTACCCGAGCTGCTCCGCGGCGGTCGCGCGGAGCCGGGTCAGCCACCCGCCGTAGCCCTTGGCGTTCACCTTCGCGCGAACGATATCCCAACCGCTCGGCGTGTCGAAGTAGCGCAGTCCGACGAGCGCGCGCTGCGCGGTGCCGCTCTGCCCCTTCGCGTGCTTCTCCAACAGCCGGAACACGGCGTCCGCCTGCGGCGACTTCTTCAGATGGCCGACCGCTTCCGTCGCGGCTTCTTGGAGCGGGTTGCCGTCCTCGGTGGCGAGCGCGAGCAGCTTATCGACCGAGCGCGGGTCACCGAGTTCGCCCAACGCCTGCACCGCTCGGACGCGGTGGGAGGTGTCTTCGAGGTACTCGATGCCCGACAGGAGAACCTGCATCCCCTCGGCGCGCCCGCCACGCGCGAGGCCTTCGGCCGCGAGGAATTGCGTGACCGGGTTCTTGTGCTTCACCGCCTTCAGCAGCGGATCGGCCGGCGCGCCGCGCTTGCGGAACCGCCAGCCGTAAGCCGTGATCGCGGCGTCGCGGAGTTGCACATTCGGGCTGGTGCAGAGCGTGGTGAACACCGCGTCCACGTCTTTGCCGAGCGACCAGCGCGCGGCCGGGAGCAGCGTGGCGGCAATGTAATCCGGGTCGCCGGCCGTGAACGCCCGGTCGATGAGCCGGGCCAGGATCGCGTCGTGCCGCGGGTGCTGGTCCTTCATCCACGCGGCGCGGTCCTGTGGGTTCTCGTCCTCGCGGTCGCCGACGTGCTGGTCGTGCCCGCTGACGGTGAGGATCGCGGCGTTGAGCACGTCTTGCCGCTCCTTCATCCGGTCGAGCAAGGGGAACAGTCGGTCGGCGGTCTTCGGCGCGCGGAACCGGCCCGCCGCGTCGAGCAGCGTTTCGACCTCCGCGGTGCCGGCCGGGTCGTTCTCGATGCGGTCGAGGAACGCGTCGGCCGCGCGCGTGTCGCCCAGGCCCGTGAGCGCCTCGACGATCGCGCGCTGCCGGGCCGGTTCGTTCGCTTCGCGCAAGAACTTGGCGAGCGCGTCGAACGCGGCCACGTCCTTCTTCCCGGCCAACTCGAACGCGGCCTTCTCCCGTACCTTGCGGTAGCGCGATTCGAGCGCGCCGCGGAGGAACTTCTGCGCGTCGGGGCTACCCTCGTACTCCGACGCCAGCCATTCGACCGCTTGCAGGCGCATCGGTTCGTGGACGGATTCGAGCGCCTTCTTCGCGGTCGGAATTTTGCCCTGCCGGTCGCGGAGCAGTTTCCCGGCCTCGCCGGCGAGGTCGTCGGAGCGCGACAGCATCACGCGCTCGAGAACGGCCTCGCCCTTCTTCGCGCTCGTGTCGTCGGTGAGTAACTCCAACCCCGTCACGCCGAGGTCGGTGAACCCGGCTTCGAGCGCTTCCGCGCCGAGCGCGGCTTTGTCCATGCCGAGCGCGGACAGGTGCTCGAACGCCTGCGTGCGGACCGCCTGGTTGGGGTCGCCCATCGCCTGCGCCAGCACCGGCTGCGCGGAGCGGCTGTAGGTCGCGTCCTTCGACGCGATGGCGAAGATGCGCGCGAGCGCCGTCTGCCGCACCTTGCTGATCGGCTGCCCGCCGCCGCTCGCGCCCTGTTCGCGGACGAGGCCGACGTACCCGCCGAACGCGAGTTCGCGCAACTGCGCGGGCGTGAGCTTCGACGCGACCGGCACACCGGCTTTCTTCGCGGCATCAGTCGCGGCCTTGATCTCACTCGCGTAGCGCGCGCTGTGAATCCCCCATGCCGCGTTCCACCCCGCTTGTTCTTTGTTGTCGAACTCTGACAACAACAGCGCGGTTTCGGCCTTCAACTGCGGCGGTGCGAACGCGAGCAAGTTCGCGAGGTCGTCCACCACTTCGGGCGCGACCTTCCACGGCGTGTCGTCGCCGCGGTCGTTCACCTCCTTGATGACGAATGCGCGGAACGCGGCGGGGTCGCCGAACGCTTCGAGCGCCTGCGCCCCGGTGAGGCGGAAGCGCGCGCCCTTCGCCGAGAGGCACTCGATGCACTTTTCCGGCTGCCCGTCCGTGTCCTTCAGTTCGAGGAGCAGCGTCGCGAGCAGCGCGCGGTCGCGGAGCTTTTCGTCGGGATTGTCCAGGTACACGGTGCCCTGCACGCCGGCCGCGGCACCGAGCGCGACGGTCGCGGTGAACTGCTCCGCCGGCGTGACGACCTTGCTCCCTTCGACCGAGCGAATGAGCGGAATCACGGTGGCGTCGCCGAGGTACGCGAGGCCGAGCGCCGCGCGGTACTTCACGTCCGGGTCGGAGTGCTGAAGCGCGGAGCGGAGCGCCGCCATCGTGTCGGTCTTCGCGACCCACACGAGCGCGTTCGCCGCCGCCTTACGGAGCTTCGCGTGCGCGGCGTCGAGCAGTGGCACGACGAGGCTCAGTGCGCGCGGGTCGCCGAGTTCGCCGAGACCGTAGAGCGCGAGTCCGGCCGCTTCGAGCCAGTCCGAAACGCGCTCCTTGAGTTGCGGCTCCGGTTCCGTCGCGAGCGCCTTCAACGCGCCGAAGGTCGAAGCGTCGCCGTGCTTCGCGAGCGCCGCGGCGGCGCGGACGCGGATGTCGGCGCGGTCGCTCTGCATCGCCTCCTTGAGCGGGGCCTTCGCGTCGTCGTCCACCAGCGCGTTGACCGCGAGCAACCGCACGTCGCGGTCGGGGTCGGCGATGGCGCGAAGGAGAACCTGTTGCGCGGCCTTCAAGTGCTTCTTGATGAGGCCTTCGACCGCGAGCTTGCGGGCGTCCGGGAACCGCGCCGCGAGCGCCGTTTCGAGGACCGCGATCTCCTTGTTCTTCCTCGTGGCGAACTCGAACGCTTCCTTCCGCAAGCCCGCGTCCGCGTCGTTGAAGAACTCGTGAAGCAGCGGCGACGCCCACTCTTCCTTCTCTTGCGCCGTCACCTCGGTGAGCGCTTCGCGGCGCACGTCGGGGTGAATGGATTGCAGCGCGAAGCGGAGCGTATCCGCACCGCCGCCGCTGATCTTGAGGTTGAGCGCGGCCTTGAACGCTTCGCCCCGCACACCGGGCGCGCTGTCGTTGAGCGCGCGGACGAGCAAGTCCCAGCCCGGCTCGCCGGCCGACTTCGGCGCCTTCGTCTTGATCGTCTGAATCAGCGTTTCGAGGCCGCGGCGGCGCACGTCCTCGTCGGCCGCGGTCAGGCCCGACTCCGCGACCGCGAGCGGCGTCTCGTCGAAGATCTTCACGAGCGCGGTGTACGCGGCGTCGCGAACCGACGCTTCCTTGTCGAAGAGCAGCGAGCGCAAGCGGTTCACGGCGCGCTCGTCGTCGAGCGCCGCGAGCGCGCGGCACACATCGACGCGGGCGTTCGCGTCCTCTTCGCGACTCAGTTGGAGGAGCAGCCCGAACGCGCGCGGGTCGCGCAGCACCGCGAGGCCGCGCGCGCCGCGCAAGCAGGTGTCGAGCGCGCGGCTCGCGGTGGCTTGCAGGAGCGTGTCGTAGTCGTTGGGCGTGAGGTTGTCTTTCGCGTCGGCTGTTACGACCCGCGTAGTCGAAGCAAGCTCGCTCAACTGCCGGTTCAGTTCGCTGTCGCGGTCGCGCAGGACCGCCGCGAGTTCCGGCTTCGACAGCACGGACAGCAGGAACGCGACCTTCCGCACGCCCGCGTCGCCGTCTTCGAGCCGGCGGCGGATGGCCGATTGCACCGCCGGGTCTTCGAGCAACTTCCGCTCGTACGCGCGGATGAGCGCGGCGGCCCGCACGTCGCCGTACTTGGAAGAAAGTGCCGTGAGGCTCGCGGTCGGTGCCTTCGCGTCGTACACGCTTTCGAGCGCCGCGAGGGCGGCCTTCCGCACGTCCCAGGTCGGCGCGTCGAGCGCATCGACGAGGCGCGTGAGGGCCTGGTCGTCGGCCTTCGCGAGCGGTTCGAGCGCCTTCACCGCCAGGATGCCGACATCGGCCTGACCGGACTTCAGCGCGAGGTCGATGGGACCGAGGTCCGGCTTCAGCGGGCGGAACAGCCCGTTGAACGCGACCACGCGCACCTTGCCGTCGCCGTGGCCGACGGCCTTTTCGAGGATCTTCCCGACGCGCGGGTTGTCGCTCGACGCGAGCAGTTGAACCGCGAGCAACCGGAGTTGGTGGTCCGGGTCTTTGTTGATCTGCTCGCCGAGGATGTCGATGGAGGTGGAATCCTTCCACTCCGCGAGCGACTTGAGCGCCTTTTCGCGGCGCTTCGGGTCGTTGGTCTGCGCGAGTTCGTTCTTGACCCAGTCGGCCGCGCCGGTCACCTTCGCCGTGACCGGGTCGTCCGGGAACTTGCCGTCGGGTTCGAGCTTGACGAGGCGGATGCTATTGTCGTTGCACGCCGCCGCGACGTGCGGTTGGTTGTACACGGTGACGACGCCGAGCGCCACGACCGGGCCGCACACGTCCTTCAGGGTGGACGGCTTGATCGCGCCGGCGCGGGGCCAGTTCTTCAGGGTGGAATCGCGGCTGCCGGTCACGAAACGGTCGCCCGGCGCGTACACGAACGCGGTCAGCACGTCCTCGTGCATGTTCGCGCGGCCCTTGTCTTCCGGTTCGAGGCTGCCGCGCGCGAAGGTGGTGAGCAACTTGTTGTCCGCACCGGCCGAGAAGAACCGCAGTTCCTCCGGCTCGAACGCGACGACGGTCACCGCGCCGTCGTGGAGCTTCGCGGAATCGGCCGCTTCAAACTCCTCTTTATCTTGGCCGTCGAACACCGCGACGACGCCCTTCACGGTGCCCACGGCGAGCCAAAGACCGCTCTTGTCGGCGCTCAGGCACGTGCCGGTGTCGGGCAGTTCGAGCGTCTGCTTCACCGCGCCGTCGCTGTCGGAGATGATGTCGATCTGCTTGCCGTGAAACACCGCGAGCCGCTTCTTGGCGATCGGGACGACGGCAACGATGTCCGTTCCGAACGGCCCGGCCAGAACCTTCGGCGGCTTTTTGCCGCACTCGTATAAGCGGCGGTCGGTGCCGCCGAC